>JAKFYL010000392.1 GCA_021730845.1 Planctomycetota bacterium
GTTCTACTGAGACTTCCCTCATCCACAGCGCGCCTCAGGAGAGGAACTCTTGGTGTGCGCTTGTAAGTGCACTGGCTAGAGGAGCCCCAACGATTGGTCACCAAGGAGCTCGGGCCGGCGGCGATCCAAGCCTTTCGATCGATGACCAGTTCTATTCTCTTCGTCCCGGAGCGACATGCGCCTAGCGCGGCACCAAGCCTCTTTGCACCAGTTCCTTGGCCAGGATCTGGGCCAGCATTTCGCTGCCTTCGTCGCTGAAGTGAACTTCGTTCCTGATCAGCGTTTGGGACGCGTTCTTCTTCTCTTCGTCCGTCGTCGCACGTGCCAGACTGGCCTGGTACTGCGCCACGGCCGCGGCTTCGATTTCTGGAGCCGCGTCGATCACGGTTACGTCGCGGTCTTTCGCAACGGTGAACGTCAAATCGCGTATGCGCGCCAGTCCGGCCTTCTGCAGTTCGTACGACTTGGCTCCGCGTATGTGCGGCAGCCACATGGCTTGGGTCACGAACGTGATTTCCGCTCCGTGTGCGCGCGCGATGGAAACGATCGAAGTCAGGTTGCGCTGGAAGTTGGCAAATCCCTGCTCGCCCGTAGGCTGGTTGAAATCATCGCCGAACTCGGCCGTGTACTTGCCGAAGTCGCGGATCACCCAGCCACCCAAGTTGCTTCGATTCTTGTACCAGTCGCCGCTGTAGCGGCGCACGACTTTGTACAAGTAGCTCTTCTCGAACAATCTCTCGATGCCGTCGTTGCGTTCCACCGGCCAGTTGACGCGCCAGTGCGTGTTGTCGGCGTTGACTCCCGGATACAGCGCGCAGCGCATGTCGTTGATGGCGTGGTACACGAGCACCAAATCCGGCGACAGGCTAAGCCCGCGAAACGACAAGTTGGCTAGGCTCTCGAACGTCGAGTAGCCCTGGCAGCCGCCGTTGATGACTTCGACAGGTAGCCCGGGATTCTGCTCGCGCAGCAAGACTTGCAGCCGATTCGGCCACCCTTTGGCCGTGCTCGATTCCGTTTGGCAATAGGTCGAGGATCCGCCCAAGCAAAAGATGCGAAACGTCCCGGGTGGCTTTTGCTGCGTGATCTCTGGGCTGTGGAACCCCAGCGAGTTGTGCGCGTAGTCGGCCTTGTCGCGAATCTCGGGCTTGGAACGGAAATTGGGCTTGGGGATGTACGCCAAGTAGGGATGCGGCTGGATGCGCGCATTCTCGAGTTCGAGTTCCAGCGCCTCGACTTTGCTGCGCGCCAAGGCCTTGACTGGCGCGACGCGCACGATCAGTTCCCCTAGTCCCAGCAACAACGCCACAGTGACGCCAGCGATGAAGCTCCCACGCGCCAGGCGATCGATCAGCGGAACGTGCCGCAGTTCCTTGGCTGCTTTCTCAGACATGCGAGGCCCCGGCCGGCTCCACGTCTTGCGCCAATCGTCCGGATAATCCGAACGCGCTTGCCTGTTCGACTACGGCTTCGACCAAAGTGCCGAGCATCGCTTGCGCCTTTTCGGCCGTTCCGCAATCGACCACGAACAGAAGCCCCTGGCGCGTCTTGCCCTTGGCACGCGCGGGCGACTTGTCGCTCACTTCTTCCAGGAACACGTGCTGCACGTTCCCAAGCTGCGCTGCCAAGCGTTCGCGCTGCACGCGCTGTGCGCGCTCGAGCAAGCGCAGATTGCGACTCTTCTTGTCGTCTTCGCTGACGTCGTCGGGTAGCAGGTCGGCGCGCGTTCCCGGCCGCGGGCTGTACTTGAAGATGTAGTTCACCGCGAACCCGGCCTCCGACAAGAATTCTTCGCTGGCCTCGAAGTCGGCGTCGGTTTCGCCCGGAAACCCAACGATCCAATCGGTCGCTAGCTCCAGGTCCGGCAAGTATTGGCGCAAAAGCGCCAGCTTGTTTCGGTACAGGTCCAGCGTGTAACCGCGTTTCATGGCTCGTAAAACGGCATCCGATCCCGACTGCACCGGCAGCGGCAAGAATCGCTCGCACTTGTCGTTCTCGGCCAAGGCGATCGCCAATTCGCGCGTTACGTACGCCGGGTGCAGCGTGATCAAGCGAATGCGCACCAGGCCCTCGATCGCTTGCAGGCGGTAGAGCAAATCGGCCAAGCTCGGCCGACCCTGCCGGCCGCGGCCCTTGGACCCATGTTCCGGCGCCGGAAGGTCTTCGCCGTAGCTGTTCACCGTCTGGCCGAGCAGGACCAGCACTTTTGCGCCGCGCTCGACCATCCAGCGCGCCTCGCGCTCCAGTTCGTCGATCGAGCGCGAAAGCACGCGGCCGCGCACGTTGGGCACGATGCAGAACGTGCAGTTCAAATCGCAGCCGCGCATGATCGCCAAATAGCCGATCGGACCGCCGGTGTAGGGTTCGCCCTCGCGGTCGCCGTCGGGATTCTCGTCCATGCCCACCAGCGACAGCGGCTGTGCGCGTTCGTGGCGCGCCTTGGTGCGCTCGCCGAGCACGGTTTCCACCATTTCGGGCAGGTGCTGGAACGCGCGCGTGCCGACCACGAGGTCCACGTGCTGCGCGCGCTGGAAGATTTCGCGTTCCAGGCGCTGGGCCATGCAGCCCATGACGCCCACGACCAAATCCGGACGCGCGGACTTTTGGCGTTTGAGATCTCCCAGCCAGGACCAGACGCGCTCCTCGGCGTGGTCGCGCACCGAGCAGGTATTGAACAGCACCACGTCGGCCGCGCCGATGTCCCCGGTCAGCGCGTAGCCGGCTTTGCGGAAGCGTCCTTCCACGCGCTCGGAGTCGTACTTGTTCATCTGGCAGCCAAAGGTCACCAGATGCAGCGCCTTCTGCGGGCTCGCCAGCGCTTGGTCCGCGGGGCTCGACGGCTCGCCCACCGGCGGTGCCGGAGGCAGGGTCTTGGATTGATGCCTTGAGATGGTCAAACTCGCTCGCTCGCCAAAGCGCCTAGCATACTCTGACTCACTAGGGCTTGGCATCCTCGGCCCAAAGCGCTGCGGCCGCCGCAGAAACTCGACCTCGCCCATGGAACTGTGCCTTCAAGAGCGCTACGCGCCGCAGAATCGCTGCTTTGGCTGTGGTCCCGCCAACGACCGGGGCCTGAAGATTCGCAGCTTTCCCAAGGGAGATCAGGTCGTCGCCACCTGGCAGCCACAGGCGCACCACGAAGCTTTCACCGGGATGCTGAGCGGCGGCATCATCGGCGCGCTGCTTGATTGCCACTGCAACTGGACTGCCGCGTACCACTTGATGCAGCGCGCGGGCGCCACGACGCCGCCTTGCACGGTGACGGCGAACTACGCCATCTCGCTCAAGAAGCCGACGCCCTCGGGGGAGAGCGTGCAACTCATGGCGCGCGTGGTCGAGTCGAAGGACGACCGCGTCACGGTCGAAGGAACCCTGGAGTCGGGCGGCGTGGTGACAGCCACCTGCCGCGGGTTGTTCGTGGCCGTCAAGGAAGGTCATCCGGCCTTCCACCGCTGGTAGCCGCCCCCCCTGGGTTGACGCGCGGATGAGACGCGCTTGGCACGCGCTTTGCCCCATAGGGCTTGGTCGCGCTGCCAAAGCACCTCCCAGGCCTGATGCAACCGAGTTTGTCCCCCACGGCGGGCGCGGTTGACTCCCTGGGGGGACACGGCAAAAGGCGACCTTCGTTCTGGAGGTTTGTATGCGTTCTAGCTCCGGCCTTGCTCGTTCCAACCGTGCTTTGGTTTCACGCGTAGCCGCTCCTTGTGTGCTCGCGTTGCTGGGTGCTTGCGACCATCACTACGGCGGCGGAGGAGGCGGCGGCGGCGGTGGCTACAACGGGCCGACCGTGGTCTACGAACAAGAGCCCAACGACTTCGACTACCTCGCCAACAACATCGGAGCCATTGCGCCCGGCGACGAATTCGAGATCCGCGGCTACAGCTCGGCGTACAGCAGCGACTTGCGCGACGGTTTCGCCTTCTACGCGCAAGTGCCCTGCCAGATCTACTTCGACTTGGTGATCCACGATGCGTTCAGCGACCTGGACGTGTGCTTGTACGACCCGTACTACCAAAGCGTCGTGGCTTGCTGGGAAACCTCGTTCAATCCCGAGGGCGGCGATTTCGCCGTGCTCGACCCGGGTACCGACTTCCACTTGTACGTCGAGCCCTACCTGGGCAGCGCCGAGTACAGCCTGTACGTGAGCGTCTACCCCCTAGGGTACGCGCCGCAGTCGGAGGAACTGGGTGCGCTGCGCCCGGGCACGCTCGAAGCGGCGGACCCGGAACTGGCGCGTGAAAAACATGCCGCAAGGGCGCGCCGCGAGCCCTACACAGGGGGCGCCGCCGGCGCCGGGGACGCGGCCGAACGCGTCCTGCCCGCGAACTCCGCGCGCTAGGACCACCGACTCTGCTTTTACACACCCGGGCGGGAAGATTCCCGCCCGGGCCCCGTCCAAGGGCGCATGAGAGTTTGGGTGGTTTTGGTTGGAGCCGCGGCCTGTGCCGGCCTCGCTTTCGGGGGTTGGCACATGGACGCGGGCTCCAAAACCCAGCGCACGTTTTGGCGGCAGGGCACGGTCAAGAGCGAGTACACCATGCGCGGGTACGAGCGCGAGGGAGCGAGCCGCACCTGGCACGCGAGCGGACAACTGGAATCCCAGGGCGACTACCAAGACGGAAGTCGCCACGGTGCCTGGACTTTTTGGAACAGCGACGGGAGTCTCGACTCCGCGCGCAGTGGCGACTACGACCAGGGCGTGCGAATCCAAGCCGACGGGCAATCGGACGCGGACCGAACTCGTTAACCTCTCCTCTGGCATGCCCAGCGGATCCGTTCCCAGCGCCCAGCCTTTCGCCCTCGCCGGTGACAAGCGGCTCATCTTCACGCTGACCACCGGTCGCAGCGGCACCGAATTGCTCAGCCGTGTGCTGGCGCTGTTTCCAGGCGTCACGAGCCGCCACGAGCCCAAGCCCACTTTCTCGAGCGCATTTCGCGCCGTGATGGCCCAGCCCAAAGTCGCGCGCGAATTTTGGCTCAAGCAAAAGCTGCCGCGCATCGCGCGCGAACCAGGATCCGTGTACTCGGAAACCAGCCACGTGTGCGGCCTGGGTTTTCTGGAGAGCCTGGTCGATCTGGGAGCTAGGCCAAGCGTGATCGTGTTGCGCCGAGAGCCGCGGGATGTGGCCAAGAGCCTGTGGTGCCTGGAAGACATTCCCGGGCGCACGCTCAAGGGTTTGAAGTACTACCTGTCACCCGAGGACGTCGGCCGGACTTTTCTGGAGATCGAGCCGCGCGTGATCCCGGAACTACACGACTACCAACTGTGTTTCTGGTACGCGCTGGAACTCGACCTGCGCGCCAAAGCCTACCAGCAACGGTTCGCTCCCCTGGGGCTCACGTTCAGGGCCCTTGCCTTCGAGCAACTGTGCACCAGCGCCGGTGTGCTCGCGCTGGCGCAAGAGCTAGGTCTTCCTCCGCTATCCATGGCGCGCAAAGCCCTGCTGGCGCGCCGTGTGTCACGGCCTGTCAACGCAAGGCCCGATCGCAAGCGTCCCTTCGAATTGGCGGACCAGGAACTCGAGCGGCTGGAAGCCGAAGTCTGGCGCTTGGCGCGCCCGACTTCGTTGCCCGCTTCGGCTACGAAGCGCGCCGTCAGCGCACGCGAATGAGCCCCTGTTCGAGCAGCCAGGCGCGCCACTGCCC
>JAKFYL010000479.1 GCA_021730845.1 Planctomycetota bacterium
GCGCAAGGCGAGCCGACAACGCGTATTCGCCAAGCAATACTCGGAGGAGGCTCAACGCAGCGCTGCACGGCCTAAAGCCGCGCCGAAGCCAGGGAGAGTTTTAGGACGTGCTCTTAGCGCCACACCCGCGCTGCGGCGGGCTCGTGCTCGGACAGGCCGGTGCCGCTAGACGGCGCGGCCAAGATCCACGAGCTCTGTGCGCTGGACCAAACCCAGCTCGCGCGCCAGCGCCCGCACGCACGCGCTGCGCCGTCCGCGATTGACGGATACGTACATGACTTCCGACTGGCGCGCCGCCAAACGGATCCGGTTGTCGGCGGAGTGGGATTGGAAGCCCGTGGCCGAGAGCACTAGGTCGTAGTGACGCTGCGCAATGCGCTCGACAGCCGAAAGCAACTTGTTTTGCTGGGTGCTGTCTACCCGGTCCAGTTCGAGGAATTCGAAAGTTCGGATCAACTCACGGTCGAGTTCCACGTCACTTCGATTGGAAACGATCAACGCAGTGCGCCCGCGAGTGCGCTGCAGGATCTCGGGCAACAATTCGTCCAAGGGCGAGGGACCGTCGCGCTCGCCCGAGCGTTCCTCGACCTGCACGTCCGCGTCGTCGACATCGACCGATGTCACGCCGCGCATCAGGTCCTGGATGCGGCGTACGCGGCGCTTGTCGCGGCGTCCAAGGGCCGTCTTTTGCATTTCGTCGATGCCCAGCACGACATCCCGCACGGGCTCGAGTTCTCGCGCAATGCGTGCGGCGTCGATCTTCAGTTCCCAAGCGTGCACAATCCAATGGATCAACGACGCGGCGTCCGCCATGGCTTCGCCCTGGGGCACCGAGCGCAGATGCTCGCGACGCGCTTCCTGCAAGGCGCGCTTTTCGGGATCGAACTCGAAGCGCTCGGACCAGGACTCGTTCGGCGACCAACTAGGATCCAGCGGCCGGGCCAATTCACGGGCTTGCTCGCGCGGCAAGGAATCCGCGATCCAGCGGAAGCGCCCCATCAACGTGCCCCAGCGCCAGGCATCCAGCACGCCGCCTCGAATCCAGCGCAAGTGTTCGGCCAGCGTGGTCAATTCACGCATGGCCTCCGCACCGACGCCCTCGGCGCCGAGCTCGGGACTGCCATGCGGGGGCACGTCCAAGGGCCCAGACATTCGTTCGACAATGTTGGCGATGCGGTTGAGTGTCCCAACCGGATCGGGGTGTTGCGGCGCGAGGCAATGATCGTCGGCCCAGGCACCCTCCCCCGACTCGAATTGGCGCTCGAGTTCTTGTGCCGCCGCGTCTGCGACTTCTTCCCAAGTCAAGCTGCGCCGTCCGCGCAGGCTCGGCAAGTCGTGGCGACAGTCCAACGGAATCGATGTTTGGCGAAGCGCCGACACGTTTCCCGGCCACCACCGGCTGCACAGCGTGCGCAGCTTGCGAATGACCCGCGAGCCGCTGGCTTCGACGAAGGTGTTCATGGCCTTGGTTTCCGTCTCGCGCACGCGTGCGCACCATTCCAATACTTGCAGTCGCTGACGGCGCGCCGGCTCCAGCGCCACGTCGATCGCATTGGCATCCACGTGCTCGGAAAGCGACTCCAAGATCTGCACGGCCGCGGCCGCTTCCAATGTCGGAACCTGCGGCGGGCTGTTCTCGACGTGCGCGTCGGCGACGCTGGCGAATCCATGATCCAGCAAGGGGCTGGACACGGCTGCGGAGACAGGCGCTGGAAATCCCTCCAAGCGGGAGTGAGCATCGCGCGGCAGGGCGGCGATCAATGCAAACATGGCAGCCGCCGAGGGAAACGCTTGGTGCACCGCATCCTCGAAAGCTTCCTGCTCGCTGGCACCGCGCCCGAGCCAGCGCTCTTTTTGGCGCACCAGCAACACCTCGACCCAGCCGGAGTCGCGCCGATGGACCGCGTACCCCCAGTCCAGAAGGCGTGCGCGCAACTTATTCCAGGGTACGACGTGAGGATTGGGCACGATCATCCCAGTATAGGGTCATGGACGGACTCCGCGCGATACGGACGACAGCACGAAAACGCCAGGCGCGCGACTGGTCGCTCGTGCTCAGCTCCCAGGGGCTCGCACACGATGTCGTCGAGGGCACGGCCGAATGGACGCTGTATGTTGCCGAGGAGGATGTCCTCAAGGCACTGCGTGAACTCTCCCTATACGATCAGGAAAACCGCAGTTGGCCCTGGGTGGAAGAACTCCCCATGGTATCGGGTTCCAGCTGGCTCGCGGTCACTGCCTGGGTAGCGATGCTCGTGGGCATGGACCTACTGGCACGTTCCCAGGCGTTCGGCCTGGATTGGTTCGCGAGCGGAAGGGTCGACTCCGGACGGATCCTAGGGGGGGAGTGGTGGCGCACGATTACTGCCCTCACGCTGCACTCGGGGTTGGGGCATCTGCTTTCCAACGCTTTGTGGGGCGGCCTTTTCGTGGCTCTGGCGGGCGAATCCGTCGGTGCCGGCTTCGCATGTGCGCTGGCCTTGGTGAGCGGAGCGGCCGGCAACGCGCTCAACGTGATGTTTCAAGGCGCCGGCCACGTGTCCTTGGGGGCATCCACCTCGGTTTTTGGGGTGCTTGGTGTACTGGCCGGGGCGCGCTTTCGCGCGCGCAGCCTGCGGGGCAGCCGACTCTGGCGCCGATTCGCGCCCGTGGTTGCCGCAACCTTCCTGTTCCTGTTCTCCGGCGTGGGTGGCGTGGACCCCAAGCAAGTTCTGGCTTCGCGCATCGACGTGGAGGCCCACTTGGGTGGATTCCTCGCTGGCCTCATTTTGGGAGCGTGCTTGCAGCCACTGGCTTCGCGCTTCCAGGCGAGTGCGCGCAAGCAGGGGTTGGTGGCTTCGTTGGCGCTGGCGCTGCTTGCGCTAGCGTGGTTCGCGGCTAGTCGCGCACAAGGCCACGCCTAAAGTGGTTGGAAAACCGGCACGCGGCAAGTCTCACCGACATTCCGGGGGACCACCCGAATCGCCATCGAAGGCCAGTCGCTGGAATCCTATGCTGGGCCGCCATGATTCACCCCGCTAGCGCCTTGGCCCTACTCCTGATCGCTTGGGGCACCTCGTACCCACTGACGCTCGCCAGCGCACAAGCGCCTTCGACAGTCGACTTGGAAGCCTACTTCGCGCGCGCGGAGCAAGACAAGACCCACGTGTGCACGCTCATCGAAGCGGCCAGCCAGGTAATTGCCGGCGTGGATGCACAGCAGGGCCACGAAATCGCGCAGCGGCTACATCCGCATTGCCAGCGCGCCTTTTTCGGTTCGGAGATCCTGCCCAACATGGAGTCTTTGGGGCTCTCCCTGCACAGCGTTCGCGC
This sequence comes from Planctomycetota bacterium, assembly GCA_021730845.1. Classification (GTDB taxonomy): domain Bacteria; phylum Planctomycetota; class UBA1135; order UBA1135; genus JAKFYL01. Next base: position 3,313 of record JAKFYL010000479.1, read on the forward strand.
CGGCGAAATCCCCGCCCGGATCGCCAAACGCTTTGCGATTTCCGCGGGACTCTTGCCGCTGCTGAATCAAGACTACGACGAACGCAAACTCCAGGTTGGGCAACAACTCAAGGTGCTGGATGCCCACGGACTGACGCTGATCGCGGATACGGCTCGCTTTCGCCTCGCGGCCTGGACCAAGCGCGGCGAGCCGGGCCGCGAACGCTGGATTCTGCTCGCCTACTGGCCCATCGGCACCGGAGCGGCGGCGACTGCCACCCCGCTGGGGCGCACGACCATCGTCGAACGGGCGCTGAACCCTGCGTGGACCGATCCCGTGACGCACACGGTGTATCCCCACGGCGATCCAGGCAACATCCTGGGTGGGTATTGGATTCGGCTCGACGAACGGGGCCTAGGCAAGTCGGGCATCGGCTTGCACGGCTACACCAGGGACGATCCGAGCCAGTGGCTGGAGAAGCGCGGATCCAACGGGTGCTTGCGACTGACACAAAGAGATGTAGCGCAAGTATTCCATTTGGCCATCGAAGGCACGCCAATCACGATCGTCGAGTGACAGGTTTCTTGGGCGACTTGGATTTTCCAGTCGCGCGCGCGCGCTTGCGCGCCTTCGAGCGCGATCGTCCAGGCTTGCCGCCGCGTGATCCACCTGTGCTGGGCGGCGGGGCGGACGGGCGCAGCATGGGACCTTGGGCAGCTTGCCACCCACGCGGAGGATGTTTGCCTTCGATCTCGAACAGAAATCGCGACGGGTGCGACTCGAAGCGCTTCCCGCCTCGGCTGCGCGAGGCGCACCAGGACAAAGTCAGATCCCAGCGCGCACGCGTGATCCCCACGTACATCAGGCGGCGTTCTTCCTCGACCGAATCCTCGGCCACCGAGCGCGCATGGGGCAAGATGCCTTCTTCCAGTCCGGCCAGGTACACGCGCGGGAATTCCAGCCCTTTGGCCGAATGCAGCGTCATCAAGGTGACACGATCGGCGCCCAATTCCCCCTCGTCCACCGCATGTTCTTCCTCCGAGAGCGACAAGCTGTCCAACAAGGAGTGCAGCGTTGCCTTGGCGTTCGTCTGCACGTTTCGCGCCGCAAAGTCGAACAGATCTTCCACGGTAGCCCAACGCTGGTCGCGGGTTGCCGCGTCCGCATAGAGCCGATCCAGTTCGGCCCGGTAGCCGACCTCCGTGATCACGCTGCGCAGCCACTCGACGAGTGGTCTTGGACGTGATCGCAAGGTGTCGAGCAGGTTGAGCAGACCCGTGGCCGCTTGCTGGGCAGCGGCGCCGATCCCGTCCTCGGCACCGGCCGATCGAAAGCCATCCATGATCGAGATCTGCTTGCGCCCGGCGAGTTCACTGGCGCGTTCGAGCGCCACTTTGCCGATCCCGCGCGGAGGCACGTTGACGATGCGAAGGAAGGAAGCTTCATCGCTCGGATTGGCGAGCAGCCGCCAATAGGCCAGCACGTCGCGCACTTCCTTGCGATCGAAATACGACATGCCTCCGACGAGCACGTAGGGCACGGCTCGCGTTCGGAATTGTTCTTCCAGGGGCCTGGGCTGCGTGCCTGTACGGAACAAGACAGCGATGTCGCGATAGCGGTTTTGCTGTTTGTCGACGAGTGAGCGGATTTCGCGCGCGATGGCGTCGGCCTCTGCGAATTCGTCCTCGTTTCGCAGGGCCACCACGGGCGGCCCCGCCCCCATGGCCGAGCGCAAGGTCTTCTCGTGGCGTTGGCTGTTGTTGCGGATGACGCGGTTGGCCGCGCCCAAGATCTGTTCGGTCGAACGGTAGTTGGTTTCCAGGCGAACGGTCACGCCACCCGGAAAGTCCGACTGGAAGTCCAGAATCTTGCGCACGTCCGCTCCGCGCCAACCGTAAATCGACTGGTCGTCGTCCCCCACCACGCACAGATTGCGGTGGCCGCCGGCGATGCGACGCAGGATCTCGTACTGCGGCCGATTGGTGTCTTGGTACTCATCGACCATGCAATAGCGATGCTTGGCCGCTACCAGCTCCGCTACTTGGGGCACGCGCTCGAGCAACTCCAGCGCTTTCAGCAACAAGTCGTCGAAATCGAGCGCGCGCGAGGCCTCCATGCGCCCCTGGTAGCGCTTCCAAGCGCGCGCCACCAGTTCCGACTCATCGTCGCTGGCGCCGGCCAGCAGGTCTTCTGCGTTTCCCAAGCGGTTCTTGGCGAGCGAGATCTTGGCTTGCAATGCCGCCGGTTGGAGTTTGACATCCCCCACCGAGACCTCGCGCAGGGCGCTGCGAATCGTGGACAGCTGGTCCGAGCCGTCGCAAATCGTAAA
>JAKFYL010000262.1 GCA_021730845.1 Planctomycetota bacterium
CGCGGCCCGCTCGCACTGGGCGAGCGGGCCGCGTCGCTGTATGGAGCCTGGCACCAAAGGTGTTGGAATCGAGCCTGGTACCGTACCGCCAACCGCCGGAACTACTCGGGAATGCGCAGGCGCTGGCCGACTTTGAGCGAGTTGGGGTCGCCGAGTAGATCGGAGTTGGCTTCGAAGATCTTGTTCCAGTGCTTGCTGGATCCGTAGACTTTCTGCGCGATCGATCCGAGCACGTCGCCCTTTTGGACGGTGTAGAACGAGCCGCCGGTCCAAGCGCTTGGGGCTTGCGTCGTCGTGCGACGTACCAGGCGATCCTCGGAAGCAGAAGCCTGCACGGGAACGAACAGCTTCTCGCCGGGGCGCAGGTTGCGATCGCTGCGTCCTTCGTTGGCCGCAGTGATCTGCGAGACCATGTCCGAGCGACCGTAAAAGCGCGCGGCCAAGGCAGCAAACGTGTCCCCGGCTTGCCACGAGTAGAGCATGGCCTCGGGGATCAGCGAGGGCTCAAGGCCCGCGGAAGAAACCAAAATTGTTCCGGGAATCAGCGGCTGGGCCGGGACTTGGCTGGGAACCACGGCGCTAGGGCGAGGTGCGGGATTGCTCGCGGGTGGTGCCGCATTGCCGGCAGTTCCATTCGTGCCGGCGTTGAGTGCGCGGCCGATCAGGGATTCGTTGCCCACACCACCGGAGATTTGGCCCCCGGTTTGACCCGCAACTTGGCTGGTGGGACCCGTAGGAACCAGCTCCGACAAAGCCGGCGTCGCCTGGCCAGTCGCGGCGGGATCCCTGGGAGTGGAAGGTGTTTGCGTCGCGCCGCGGTTCACGTTGGCGCTGAGCAAGCCACCCGGCGCGCGCGGCGAAGGAGCGTCGCCTTGCGCCATCGCTTCGCTGCCCGAGCTCAAGCGTGCGGAAGCGATGGACGGCTGATTGCGCTCGGACTTTCCATTCGCATAGCGCAGTTCCAAATCGCCACGGGTCGCAGAGCCGGAAGACTTGTCTTGGGTACTGCCCGAGGCCGTTTCCGAATTGCGTTTGCCCAGGGGCCCCCCGTTGGCGTTCGACTCCGCGGAGGGATTGAGAGCCACTCCCAAGATGACCGCCACCAAAAACAGCACGGTCAAAACCACGATCTTCTCGAAACGTCCCATGTCCCCTCTGATGCCGGATGGCTCGAATGCGCTTTTGTAGGTTGGTTGGCGCGCTAGGCCGGAAGCGACACCTTCCCCCCGCAGGAAACCTCGGGGACCCTCGAAAAAGGGCCTGGCGGCCGCACCGGACTGCGCGGCGCCACTTTCCCCACGCGTCGGCGCGTAGTCAAAAAGAAAGTCCTCGCAAACGAGTTTTTATCCCCAATTGATTGCGTTTCCATGATCTGGGAACGCTGCCTGTGGTACCGCCTCGGTAGCCGGCAAGGGACACTCCAGAGCTCACTCTCACAGCGGATCGAACCACACTTGGACGTGATAGGGCCGTATCCTGCGCGGCGCGATTTTGAACCAGCAATCGACTCACCAAGTTGAGCCAGATCCCGTTCGCGCCCAGGGCGCCCTCGGGTCTTGGCAAGCCGCCGGCCTGACGCTCCTAGCCGCGAGCATCCTTGCCTGGAGTTGGTGGCGCGTCCAGGGCTACGAAATCGCAGACGCCGTCGAATACCTCGAGCGCGCTTGGGCCTTTTCGCGCGGCGAAGCGATGATCGACAACAAGTCCATCCGCGCCGTGGGGTTCTCGGCGCTCTTGCTGCCGTTGTTCTTGATCGCGCCGCTGATCAGCGACGGAGATCTGACCTGGATTCCTTGGGCGGCGCGCGTACTTCAGATCGGCTTGACCTGCGCCCTGGTACTGGTCGTTGCACGCATGGCAAGCCGTTTGTCCAAACGACATGCCTCGCGGAGCGCTGCTCTGGGAGCGGGCGTTTTGCTGGCGACGAACCCGGCGATCTTGCGCTGGGGAGTTTGCCCCGTGTCAGGCGTGGCCAGCAGCTTGTGCCTGGCGCTGGCGCTCGACCAGTTGCTGTTTCCCGCCGCGAAACATGCGCTGCAGCGATCGGATTGGCGCCGAGGTTGGTTGTCTGGGTTGGCGCTGGGCGCAAGTTTGTGCCTCGCTTATTCGGTGCTGCCCCTGGTCGCCGCTGTGCTCGCCGCCAGCCTGTGGATCGGCTTCAAGCGTCGCAAACTGTTGCAAGGGTTGTGGCTGGCATTCGCCGGAATGGTGCTGTTGCAGTGCGTTGCCGATCAACTGTACTACGGACGGTTCGGCCTCAGTTTGGTGCAATATTTGCACGAGAATTTCGGCAGCAACGCCGCGCTGATCCTGTTCCAAACCGGCCGCGCCTTGGGAGTGGAAACGCTGGTCGAAGCCGGACGCAAGCTGTACGACGCGGCCGCCCACGCCACGCCGGTCGACCACGAGTACCAGCAACAGGTGCTCGCCGGCGCGGAGGCGATTCGCATGCAAAAATCGCGCTTGTGGTACCTGGAGAACGCACCGGCGGGCCTGACGTTTGGCGGCATCGCCCTGATCTTGCTGGGCTCTGCGGCGGCCCTGCGCGCACGCTCCAAGACCAGTGCTTGGCTGCTGGTGGTGTGCGCGGTGTGCATCGGGGCGACGAGCTTGAAGGGCTCCAAGGATTTTCGCTTGTGGTTGCCGATCCTGGGGTTGCTTGCAGCCATGGGAGGCTTGGGTTTCGGCACGCTGGCTAGGCGCCAGGGAGTCAAGGGTGCGGGAGTCGCGCGCGCGGCTGCTTGGCTGGCCTTGCTCGCGGCCGCCATCCAGGGTCCGCTCGAGCTGGCGCGCACGCAGTCCACTTCGTTCGCGGCCTATTGGCGCGCCATGGATTGGTTGAACGATCACGCGCACACGCTGCGCGAACGCCATGCGCATGCGGCTCCAGCGCAAGCGTTCCAACCGCCCACGGTCGCCAGCGCGTTTCATTGGGCCGTATTCCTGCGGGAAAAGCCTTGGCTCACCTTGCAGAAGTTGCCGCGGCACCTTGGCTATTGGGACCAATACAGCGCCGAGGAAAAGGCGCTCGATTTGGCGGCCTTGGAGGGCCTGGACTTCTTCATCTCCCACACGCCGGAACTGACTTCGCATCCGGAAGTGCTGGCCAGCGTGGCGCGCCTGTTCGAAGTGCGCGCGGCGTTCTTCGATCGCGAACGAGAGCGCGCGGGCTTGGGGCCGGTGCTGGTGTTTTCCAGACGCAGCGGAACGCCGGGGGAGCGTGTGCTGTTCGAGTTCACGCCAGGTCTGGCGCCGGCGGCAGCGCCGCGCTTGGAATTCCGCTCCAGCCAACCGGGCTTCTTGCGCCTGGTCGATTTTCGCTACGAAGCTTTGCCCGGCGACGGCTGGGGCTGGATCCGCTACCGCTGGCACGGCGGCGGATTTGGCGAGAAGAACTGGACCTTCATCGATCGCTTGACTGCGGCGCGCGGCACGTTCGCTTGGCAGAACAACCACGCGCCGGCGTACGGACAGTGCCCGACCTCGGCCTGGGGCGAAGGCGCGACTTTGGAGGAAGGTTACTTGGTGGTGCCCGAGCAGGACCCCTTCCGCATCGGCCCGCGAAACGAGCCGCGGCGATTCTTGGGCGGCGAGTTCTTGGCGGGCGACCTCGTGCCCTCCCAATTGTGGCTGCAGATCGCGGATTTCCAGGCCCAGGACCCATCCGCGCGCGTGCTCGAACCGGTGCATCCGCAAACTCGCGTGCCACTGCGCGAGGCGCTGGTTCCCGAGGGGCCCCAAAACGACGAAGGCCACAGCCTCTCCGGCGACGGCTACGCGCGCGCGGGAAGCTTGTGGCTCCAAGTAGCTCCAGCGGCGCGCAAGCAAGCGGTCACGCCGCAGTAGCTGGCTACGCATGGACGGCTTCTACTTGGCGGGGCAAGTCGCGCCTGCCGAGCTTGGATTGGTCCTAAAATGGGCGGCTGCCGGGTGCTCGTCGCGACGGGGAAGCCAGCTTGAGGTCGCTGGCATGGTCCGCTAGGCTCACGCCCTGATCGAGCCTGTGTTCGCGCCGCAGTCAAGTGTGGAGCGTCCGCCGGCCATCCCCATCGACTCGTTCGCGGAGTGCTATTGCCCATGCGCCTTGGATCCAAGCTTGTTCGGCTGCCGGTGGCCGTGGCTCTCTTCGCCGCGCTCTTCGTTTTCTCCTCCGGCTGCGGTTCGAGCTCAAACGCTTCTCAGACTGGCCAAAGCTCCAAACCGGCCGTCACTGGAAAGCCGATGCGCATCGCCTTCCGCGACTACCGCAGCGGCCAGAACCTCGAGCTGGTGAATCAGTCGCACACGGCCCCTGCCGACTTGTATTCCAGCTTGCAGACCTCGGCGGCGCGCAAAGTCCAAACCGATGAAGTCATCGAGGCGCTGTATGAGCACATGCGCGGCCAGGGCTTTGAGACCCACTCCAAGCCGGGTGATTCTCCGGCCCAGTCGGATGGCGCGATCGTAGCCGGAATGGAAGTCGAAGATGCGCGCGGTTCGCGGCACTGGATGGCGTTCAAGGGTCAAGACGCCAAGGAAAAGGCGGCCCTGATGGAGTGCGCCAAAGCCTTCGTCGACACCTACAACCTGACCTACGCGCTGCAGTCAGTGGACGTTCCGCCCGGCCAGGATCCGTTCAAGAACCCGGTAGGCAGCACCAAGATCAAGGACAAGCAGCCGATTCGGGAACTTCCCAAGCCCACGCCGCCCAAGTAGCGGCGCCCACCCGTGTCCCGCAAAGCAGCGGCGCTGATTCCCGCGCGCCTGGAGTCGACCCGCCTGGCGCGCAAGATGCTGCTGGCGGAATCGGGCCTGCCCTTGGTCGTTCATACGGCGCGCAACGTGCTCGCCAGCAACCTGTTCGCGCGCGTGGTCGTAGCCACGGATGCCGTCGAAATCCAGCGCGCATTGACCGAGCACGGGGTGGAGAGTGTGAACACGCGCGCGGACCACCAGAGCGGAACCTCGCGCATCGGAGAAGCCGCCTTCAAACTCGGACTTGGCAACCTGGATGTGCTGGTAAACGTGCAGGGCGACGAACCCGAGCTGGACCACGGCAGCCTGACGCGACTCCTTGGAGCGTTCGCCGACCCGAACGTTTCCATCGCCACCCTGGCGACCCCGATTCAGACCGATGAGACCTGGACGAGCCCGAGTGTGGTCAAGGTCGTTTGCGACGCACGCGGCAACGCGCTGTATTTCTCCCGCGCGCCGATCCCGTGCCGCGCAGCCCACGGCCAGCCAGCCGCCGGCGGTCCGGGCGGGGCGTTCGGCCTGCGGCACCTGGGGGTCTACGCCTTCGTGCCGCGCGTTTTGGAACAGTGCTGCGCCCTGCCGCCGGGGCGCCTCGAGCTACTGGAAAACCTGGAGCAGTTGCGCTGGCTGGAGGCAGGCCTCGCGGTGCGCGTCCTGGAAGCCGAGCAAGTTTCCCTCGGCATCGACACGCGCCAAGACTACGATGCATTCGTTCGCCGCGCCCTGGGACGAGATCGCTAGCCCCCCCACCGACCAGCACCGCCAGCGCGCGGACTTTTTTAGGCCCCCGTTTTCACCTCTTTGGCGTGCCCCCGACTGGCCCTTAGCTCGCGGCCCAGCTCGACGCCTGGGGCAAGCGTGTTTTTCCCCGTTGTAGGAGAT
>JAKFYL010000230.1 GCA_021730845.1 Planctomycetota bacterium
GTCCAGCGGCGATGAGCGGCAACCACACCGCCGTGCCGCTGTGCCCCAGCAGTTGCGCTTCCTGGTCGCCCTCTCCCAGCCGAGCGTCTTCCAGCGCGATGGACTCCTCGCGTCCCGCCTGCAGCATCTGGCGCAGGCGCTGCGCGCCCGGCGCGAGCACCTCTTCGTGCATGCGCTCGCCGGCCTGCAGCGTGAACACGCGCGGCACTTCCCCCACCTCGCCGGACCAGAACAAGTGCGCGCGCGCGGCTCCCGATTGCTCGCCAAACAGGCGCAAGATGGCCGAGCGCGCGGCCTCCGCATCCAAGCGCTCGGAAAAATCGCGTTGCGCGAGCTGGAGCTGCTCGAGCTGTCCCAGGCGTTGCTGCAACTGCGTGCCGAACGACTGCACGGCTGTGGCCAAACTTCCGACTTCGTCCGCGAATTCGGGCGCCGCGCTGCGCGCATTGCCCGAGCGCACCTTGCGATCCAAGCGTTCGATCGGACCGGCGATGTGTGAGGTCAAGATGCCGGCAAACAGGAGCGACGTGAACAACGCCGACAGACCCGCGGCGATCAAGAGCTCGGTGAGTGTGAAATCGCCCAAGGCCGGCGTGCCCCGCGGGCGCTTGGTGGCCACCCACACGGCCGCGAGTTCGCGCGAAGCGTCGTCGGAATAGACCGGCCGGCGCACCTCGAGGGCTCCGGCGGTCGAAAGATCTTCGAGGCGCGCGGGCGCGTCGCGGCCGGCGCCCACCAAGCGCACGCTTTCGTCCTCGCGCGAGCGCGAATCAGGCCAAGCCAGCGGAGCACCCACCCAAACCGCGAGCGATTCCTTCGCGCCGGCGCGTGTCTGGGCCAGTCCGCAGGCCAGGAGTTCCCCCCACGGCCGCCACAATCCGGCCTTCAGCGCGGCATCGGGCAGAATGGCCGACGCGCCGTCACCCAGACCGATGCGCAGCCGGCGGCCGTCGCTGGTGGTGCGCTCCAGGACGCACAAACGCCCTTCGCTCTCGCCCCACAAGTGCGCCAACTCGGCGCGGGTAGAAGGAAGCAGACCGCCGGCTCCCCAGGCCAGCTCGGCGAGTTGCAGCAAACGCTGCGCTTCCCACTGGTGGTTCGAGAGGGTTTGCCGGAGAGACTGCTGCGCTAGGTCCAATTCGCGCTGCACGCGCTCGGTCTCGCGCGCTTCGTGCGTGCTGCCCAAGGAAGCGTTCATCAGCACGAGCAGCGCGAGCAGCGGCACGGCCGAACTGAGCACGAAGGCCACCACCAATTTGGCGCGCAAGCGCTTGCGCGCGGCGAGCCACTCCGACAGCAGGGCCACCAGGAACGGAGCGACTGCGGTCAAGGCCGCGACGGGCAAAAAATCCCACGCGTGACTGCGAGCGAGCGGTGCGCGCAGGTCTAAGCGAACCAGCCCAACCGGCTCCGTGCCCAGCCGCAAGGGACGCACGATGCCCGAACCGGGGTCGCTCGCAAGCGCACTGCCGATCGCGCTCACGCGCGCCGTGACCCGGGGCGAAGCATGCACCCAGCGCCAGCCGCCGCCGGGTGTCGGAGCGGCCCAGGTTGGGATGGGCACTTGGGCCTGCGGGTCCTGGCCGGAGGAAACACCGCTGACGTCCGGCCGCTCGACCAGCGTGCGCACACCGGCAGCTTCGACGCGCACCGAGTACTTGGCCAAATGGCCGACGTGCTCGATCCGAATCGAGTCGGCGATCACGGCCGCGTCCAAGTCGATCAGCAGTGCGTCGCTGTGCAGTCGCGCCCCACGCGCGTCCAAATCGCGGCGCGCGACTTCCAGACCCGGTCGATTCACGTGCGCGGCGCGCTGATGGTGCAGGTCCTGCAGGTGGCGCACTTCCCGCGCCAGGGCCACTTTTTCACCGCCCAAACGCGGTTCGATGCGCAGCACCGGCGTTTCCATCGCTCCCGCCTGGGCGTAGCGTTCGTCGACTACGCGCACGACCAGATGCACGGCATCGAAGGTACTCGCTTGCGCCAGGCGCAGCTCGCAACTCTCGCCGACATCCAGCTCGAACCCGGGTGCCGCGAGACCCGCCTGGGATAGCCGGTCACTTGCTAGCTCGAGGTCCTTGTCGACGGGACCGACGAAGGCTTGCGCCTGCAGCGGCCAGTAGGGAATCGCGCGCTGGGCCGTACTGCGCTTGGTGCCCAAGCCAAGACCTTGGATGGAGAGCGGCACGAACTCCACCAGGCGCGGCGGCTCGATGGCCTCGCCGTTGACCAACCGCTCCGTGATGTCGAGAAACTCTTGCGCGTCCGGATGTGCAAGCGCTTCATCGCCCAGCACCTCTTCGAACTGACTCCATACGCGCTCCAACTCTCGGGCCGGCGGATCGCTGGTCATGGTCACGACCACGCGCGCGACTGCCGACAGCACACCCGCGCCGAGCAGGAGCAGGCCTGCCGCAATCAGGCCCGTGCGCTTGGCGCCGGGCCGATGCCACAGCTTGCGAGAAAAGAGCGCGGCCACATACAAGAGCGCGAGCAGCACGAAATACACCGGGCGCAGCGGACTCGTACGCTCGCCTTCACTGACGGGCGCGGCCAATTGAGCCGGCGACGCCGCGGCGAGCAGCAACTGGCCACGCCGATCGGCGAAGCGCGCGACATCGGCTTCCCCCGTCCAAGTGGCGTAGCTGTCCAGGCTGCCGGCACCGTCGCGGTCGCACTGAGCCACGTTGACGGCCAGATGCACGCCAGCGCGCGCTTCGATTCCGGTCAGATTGCGCCAGGGAATGCGCGCTTCGAACGAGTAGCCGTCGGATTGCGGGCGCGTGACGACTTGCACTCCACCGAAGCCGCCGTCGGAAGCATGGGAGGAGTCCGAGCCGGAATCGCGCGCATAAACGCCCCAGCGACGCTCGCTCCAATTGGGCGCGAACATGAGCTGGTGGTCGGCTTCGCTCCAGGCGGGCTCGCCTCTCCAAGGTCCTAGGAACAGTTCCAAACTGTCGCCCTGGTGCCAGGTGGCGGAATCGAAAGCCGCGTGCTCGTCCAGCACGCGACCGCACACGAACAGGTCGTCCTCGTTCCAGCCCAGCCAAAGGCGGCACGAGGAGTCGAAGGGGCCGCTCCAGGCGGAACTCGAGACGCCACCGCGGCGCCACACCACCTGCTGGGAGGACTGCAGGGCGAACTCGCTCGATCCTTGGCTGCTCCACTCCGTGCCGTCCCCGTCGAGCACTACGCCTCGCTCATCCACATAGGCAGCGATTTGCTCCGCGGGCGCGGCACCAGCGGCAGATGAATGTTCGGCTTGAGGTGCTTGCAACCCCAGCACCGGCGCAGCTAGAAACGACCCCAAGCCCAGCGCCGCGATCCACGTCAGCGCGCGCGCCAAAACCGGCCGACCACCGCCGTTCCCGGGGCGTGCTTGCCGGCGTTTCGGATGGGTGCGCATGCCAAGGCTCGGTTGTAGCACCAAGCCTCAGGTCCTGCCATGCGCCCGCAGGTTCCTTTGCGCCCGCGCCCCGCGCTAGGAAAACGTCGTCACACCCGGGATGGGGACCGGCGCGACTTCTGGGAATCCTTCGGCGTAGCCCTGAGGCGTAAGATCTTCCACGGAAGCCAGCGCCTGATCCCAGGTGATCGTTTGGCCGCTGTAGGCCGACATGCGCGCCATGATCGCCATCAACGTGCTCTTGGCCATGATGTCGCCATCGTAGATCGGCTTGCCATCGCGAATGGATGCGAACAAGGCGTCCATTTCGTTTTGGTACATGTCGTCGGGCTCTTCCGAGTCGTTGCGCCAGGGACTTGCGCCTTCGATGGAGGCGCTCATCAAGTGCGCCACACCGCGCTCTCCCAGGACGTGATCCGAGACATCGCTGGCGGCGCCGTTCCACTGGCGGCAGGAGCTAAAGCACTTGGTGCCGTCCTCCCACTCGTAGACCGTGCTGAAGTGGTCGTAGATGTTGCCGTACTTGGCCTCGGTGCGCTGGCTGCGTCCGCCGGTGGATGTGGCCTTCGCGGGATAGCGATCTTTCATGACCCAAGCAATCTTGTCCAAGCTGTGGATGTGCTGCTCGGTGATGTGGTCGCCGGAAAGCCAGTTGAAGTACAGCCAGTTGCGCACTTGGTACTCGAGCTCGCTCCAGTGCGCTTTGCGGCCTTGGTGCCAAAGCCCGCTGGTGTTGTAGGTCGTTTGCGCCGAAAGGACGCGGCCGATGGCGCCGTCGTGGATGCGCCGAATGGTTTCGCGCTTGGCGTTCTCGTAGCGGTAGCAAAGACCCGCCACGAGAGTCTTGCCCTTGGACTTGATCATTTGCGCCGATTCCAGCACCGAGCGCACCCCGGGTGCGTCGACCGCCACAGGTTTCTCGGCGAACAAGTGCTTGCCGGCCTCTGCCACCGCGCGGATGTGTGCGGGACGAAAGAACGGAGGCGTCGCCAGGAGCACCACGTCGCAGGTGTCGATGACGCCCAGATAGCCGTGCAAGCCCTCGAAGCGCCGCTGTGGCGCCACGTCGATGCGCCCTGCGAGCTCGGGCTTGCCCAGCAGCGTGAGCAGCGAATCCTCCATGCGTTCGCGAAAGGCATCGGACACGGCCCACAGCTTCACGTCTTCGCCCGCCATGAGCGCGTTGTAGGCAGCGCCCGTGCCGCGGCCACCGCAGCCCACGAGTCCGACCTTGATCACGCCGCTCCCACCCGGGTGGAATCCGCGCGCCAGGGGCAAAACGGAACTAGCCGCCAGAAGCGTGGAACCGCCGCGCAAAATGGTGCGGCGTGTGGGATTGGGCGCCAGCGCGCCGTGCGCTTCCAAGGAGTTGGACATGGAACGGGTCATGAGGCGGTGTTCGTTTCGAGGATCGAGATTGGTCGTGCAAGGCGAGCGCATAGGAGTGGGCTCGCAGAGCGCGCGGAACGAAAGGCAGGTCGCTAGGGGCGCGCGCCATTGTGCCCAAAAGCCCCCACGGCCGCGCGCTCTTCACCGGCAGGCCCGGGACTAGCCACCCAAAACGAGCACTCCCCAAAGCGCGCCGCCAGTTCCGCCAGCCCCGCATGGCCGACCACGCATAGCGCGGTGGCCAAGGCATCGGCCGTGGCCCCATCCCTTGCCAGGCACCCAGCCGCTCGCGGACCTTCCAGCAGGCTGGCACTCCTTGGATCCACGATGTGAGCCAGGCGCCGGCCATCCATTTCCAGAAATTGAAATGCGTCGCCTGAGGTCGAAAGCGCGGCGCGCGAGATTTCCAGAACCTGCGCCCCGGCGGAATCTTGCGACGCTCCGGCAAATCCCAGGGCGGCCACGCGCCAGCCTCGCGCGCCGGGCGGCGCGTCGCCCGCCACGATGTCTCCCCCGCAGGCAACCAGAGAGCGAGCGAACCCGCGTGCGCACAGGACCTCGAGCGCGCGATCGGCGATCCAGCCTTTCCCGATGCCGCCTAAGTCCAGGCCCAGGCCGCTGTCCAAACTGCGCGCGCGCCACGACTGACCGCCAACGGGCGGCAGCAGTTCGAGGCGCTCCAAGCCCACGCGCGCCTTGGCCGCTTGCCACTCATCCGAACTGGGAAGTTCCTCTTGCCGCATGGCGCGCCGCATGAGGCGCGACAAGGGAGCCACGCTGGGGTCAAAGGCA
>JAKFYL010000290.1 GCA_021730845.1 Planctomycetota bacterium
GACAGGGCCAAGGGCGCCCAGGAAGCCCACGAAGCCATTCGGCCCACTTCGGTCGAGCGCTCTCCCGAAGCGCTGGCCAGTGTGCTCAGCGAAGACCACCTCAAGCTCTACAAGCTGGTCTGGAACAAGTTCGTCTCCAGCCAAATGAAGCCCGGCTTGTCGACCATCACCACCGCCGTATTCGCCTTTCCGGTCAGCGGGGGCAAGACCTCCAAGGACCCCGAAGCGCGGTTCGTGGCACAAGGCGAAGTCGAGGTCTTCGACGGCCACGAACGCGTATTTTCCGCCGGCCGCGGCGAGCGCGAGGAACAGGAACTGCCCAAGTCCCTGGCCCAGGGCAAACACTATGTCCCCGAGCGCGTGGACCACACGCAGCACTTCACCCAGCCCCCGCCGCGCTTCTCGGAAGCCACGCTGGTCAAGGAGCTCGAAAAGAAGGGCATCGGCCGGCCGTCGACCTACGCCACGATCATTTCCACGATTCAGGATCGCGGCTATGTGACTCTAGAGCAGCGCCGTTTCGCCGCCACGGAACTGGGCGAACTGGTCACCGACCAATTGGTGCAGCACTTCGGCGACGTGATCGACACCGAGTTCACGGCCAACATGGAAACCAAGCTCGACCGGGTCGAATCCGGCGAGGAGAACTGGCGCCAAGTCGTATCCACGTTCAACAAGGCCTTCATGAAGGACTTGGAGAAGGCGGAGACGGACATGAAGAACGTCAAGCACGAGCCCACGCTTTCGGACAAGGTGTGCGACAAGTGCAACGCTCCCATGGCCATCTTGTTCAACAAGCGCGGCAAGTTCCTCGGTTGCTCGCGCTACCCCGAGTGCAAGAACACCATGTCCGTGGACGGGCCGCGCGATCGTCCCGAGGCCATTCCGACCGACAAGGTGTGCGAGAAGTGCAGCAAGCCCATGGTGATCCGCACCGGCTCGCGCGGCCGTTTCTTGGCCTGCACGGGCTTTCCCAAGTGCAAGAACACTTCGAACGTCGACGAGGAGGGCAACCCGGTCAAGGCCAAGCCCACTGGGATCCTGTGCGACAAGTGCAATTCGGACATGGTGATCAAGGGCTCGCGCCGCGGCCCGTTCTTGGCGTGTTCGGCCTTCCCCAAGTGCCGCAACGCCAAGCCGCTGCCCGAAGAGATGCGCGAGACTCCCAAGGAGACGGGCATCGTGTGCGAGCAGTGCAACAAGCCGATGGTCGAGAAGACCACGCGCTGGGGGAAACGTTTCCTGGCTTGCTCTGGTTACCCCAAGTGCAAGAACGCCAGGGACCTGCCCAAACAGGGCGGGGACCCCGCCGGCGAGCCGGCCGCCGTGGCCACGCCGGGCGACGCGGGCGACGACGGTCTGGATGCCTGAACCGGCGCGGAAATCGGCCGCCATCGACCTGGCGGGCTCTCCTCGCTTACCATTCCCGGCCCTTCGCAAGAGCTCACCAGGCGCATGGCGCCTTTCGTCCCCCCCAAGAAACGGTTCTTCGCTCTCCGCACGCATGGATATCCAGCCCATTCAGGTAGATGGCTACGAGAAAGTTGTGCGTTGCCGCGATCCCAAGAGCGGCTTGCACGCGATCATCGCCATTCACGACACGACTCTCGGGCCCTCGCTTGGCGGCATGCGCATGTTGCCCTACGCGAACGAAGAGGACGCGCTGTTCGACGTGCTGCGCCTGGCCAAGGGCATGACCTACAAGTCGGCCGTGGCCGAGACCGGTCTCGGTGGCGGTAAGTCGGTAGTGATCGGCGATCCGGCCAAGAAGTCGCGCGAACTGTTCCTGGCCATGGGCAAGTTCGTTGACAGCCTGGGCGGCAAGTACATCACCGCCGAGGACATGAACATCGGCATCGAGGACCTGGAGATCGTGCGCTCAGTCACCAAGTGGGTCACGGGACTCAAACGCGAGTCGGGAAGTTCGGGCAATCCCAGCCCGTACACCGCCCGCGGCTGCGTGATCGGTATGCGCGCCATGTTGGAAGAGGCCTTTGGGTCACCGTCCTTCGCGGGCCGCAAGATCTTGATCCAAGGCGTCGGCGCGGTCGGCGGCCGCATGGCGGAAATGTTGCGCGAACAGGGCGCCAAGGTGGCGATCTGCGACATGAACGCGGCGCGCGTTGCCGAGCTTTCCAGCAAGTTCGGCTACGAAGCGGTGCCTGACGACCGCCACTTGGATGCAGAATGCGACGTCTACTCGCCTTGCGCACGCGGCGCCACGCTGAACGATCAGACCATACCTCGCTTGCGCTGCAAGGTCGTGGCCGGCTGTGCCAACAATCAGCTGCTCGAGGAGCGCCACGCCGACAAGTTGCGCGAGCGCGGCATCGCATACGCGCCGGACTACGTGATCAACGCGGGTGGCATCATCAATGTCGGCTGTGAGCTGCTGCCGGGCGGCTACAAAGAGGCCAATGCCCTAGAGCGCATCGACCGCATCTACCCCAACCTCAAGAAAGTGCTCGAGATCTCCCGCAAGGAAGGCATCTCGACCCACAAGGCGGCCGCGCGCCTGGCCGAATCGCGCCTGGCGGAAGGCAAGGCCCGCACGACGGCCGCGCGGAGCTAATGGCCAGCAGCCCAAGGTTCGTTTTTCCGTAGGTGGGAAAGAGGCCACGGTAGAGAGCCGCCTGGCGCCCGCATAAGGGGCGCGGCCTAGAGTGAATCGAGAGCCCGTCGGGCCGGGTTCGGTTCCTGGCCACTTCCTAGCCCAAGGGCGGCGATTGCCCCCTGGCGGCTTTGGGAATGAAGCGTAGGGTAGGAGTTGTAGATCGGGTGTCCGCTAACTTCCCAGCGCGGCCCGCAGGCGGCACCATCCGGTGGGCGGGTTTGCGCAAGTAGTCGACTTCCGCAAGGAGCTTGCCATGCAAATCGCGATGGATGTGTCCGGTTTCCGTCGGGAGCGAAAATTGCTCGCTCTCTCTCTCTCATAGCCTTCGCCGCGCTTGAGGCCGTGCCCACCGCGAGCGCCCAATCCGTGTTCGCCACCAAGGCCGATGTGCTGGACGGAGAAACCTGGGATCTAGCCGGGCCGTCGGATTTCAACTCGGTTGGCGCGAATGCGCGGGTGTGGCTCGGCCAAGGGCGCTCACGAATCGCGATCTCGGCAACCACACGCCAACGCATGGAGTCGCGCACGTTCTTCGGATTCGAAGGCGCGCCCACGCAACTCGAGCAACCCACTGCGATCGAATACGCGAATCTGACCAAGCGCCTATACACGCTCACTGCCGACGATGTGCCCGGCACCAACCAACCCTCGCGTTGGTGCCTGTATGTGGAGGACGCTACCAACCCAGCCAGCCCTCTGCAGATGACCTTCTACCGTTTCGTCGACCAATGTTGGGACGAACCGCTAGTGGAGTGCACCCACGAGAGTATGGCTCATTTTCCCTCCTGGGATCCGCCCCAAGACATCAAGCTGTGGGAGGAACCAAACAAGGACGACGTGATCATCGTGCGCACGCGCAAGCGCGTTCTGACCATGGTCCTGAAGACAAACACAGAACACTGGAACTTGGAGCTGCGCGGATTCGCCAAGGAACTCTACAAGGAGGGCCGCGGGCCGGGAGTTAGTTGGGGCAACGGGACACAGTGGTTCAAGCAGCTTCCTGTCGCTGTGCCGCCCGAGAAAGGCATCGACGCCTACAAGATGGCGTACCTGGTCGACTTAGCCCTCGGTCGCGATGCGGGAAGCGGCCGGTTGATGGCCTATCTGCTGGGAGAAATGGGAGGCTACGGACTCGAACGGCCGCTCCCGATGGCAATGATCGCGTGCGATCTGGACGAGGATGGAAGCTTCGAAGAGCCGACGTTCGACGCCAATCCAAGTACGGAGTACATCACCTACCGCGTCTACAACCCGCTGTTCGACATTCCACTAGTCGGATCGACCTACGACCAGCGCCTGGCGAACACGGCGCTTCACATCAGCGCTTTCAATGCGGGGCCGCAGTCGTTTGTGGATGTAGGTTGCGCCTACGACAAGCAACTGCGGCGCATCAACGTCACGGACTTGTTTTCTCCGTCGCATCCCGCAACACCGTTCATCCCGCACACCTATGTGACGGAGATCGACTTTGCGACGGTGCATAGCAACCCCGACATTTGGCACGTGCTCGCCCATCCGGATATGCCGTTGACCAAGGTGTATGCCGCAACGGGTCAGGACTGCTTGGTATGGGACAACACCAGCGGCACGCCGGTCATTTCCAACACGATTCACGGACCCTCCGGTGAGTTCCGTGAGCCGACTGGCAACGGATGCCCACGCGATGGGTTCGTGATGAAGAACTTGCCGGTGGGGGCGTCCTCAACCACCGCGATGTGGCTTGCGCTGATCGACACGGTCGACAACATCGGCAAGGTGTTCGATATGGTGGTGCCGCCTAGTCCGAACAATTACGTGCACCTGATCGACGAATTCTACGGCATCAACTCCAGCGACGGTGCGGTGGCGATTCCTCCGGCAGGGGCGGGCTACCCGGACGTGTACATCCCGACTTTCGGGGGAGTCGCTCACTACGTGTGGGATGCGACGCTTGGCAACTACAAGTTCGCCAACAACCCGACGTCCTACCAATCGACTGAAGAACCGCCGGACTCGGGCATCGTGGATCTCACGGAGCACATCGACGTGGGCAAAGTCAATACTTCGAACGGGCTTCAAGATGACGTGTACACGACTCCGGCGATAGCAGGGGCATTTACACGGTTCATCGTGAATGCCACCACGAAAGACCCGGGATTTGCCAAACGCTTCAACCCGATTCAAGCCACCTTCAATGCAGCCATAGAAGCGGCTTCCGGCTGCAACACCTGTACGGGCGGAACTGGTCAGACGTGCTCGTGGTGCTTGAACTGTCCGACCAATGCCATTCACTGCTCAGGTGCCGACGGAACCTACGGCAACGACGTCGTCTTTCTGGACATGTCACAGTATTTCGGCGCTAGCGCGAGCAACAAGTTCTTGCTTACCGAACTCACTCGCTGGGATGTCGACGGTGGCCCGACGACTGAATTCCAGACTGTGCTCACGATCTACCGGTGGAACGAACTCCAAGGGATCTGGCAGCATTTCGCGTCGGTGGCGTCGCCGCCGATTCCAACGGATCCAGGTTCACAGCAGATCACGCTGTCCATTACTGTGGCGCGACACCAAAGTCCCACGGAGGACAGACTCTACGCCTATGTTTCCCACGATGTGGGATTGATGGCGTTCGACATCACGGGGTTGCCGCAGAGCGGAACGACGCTCGGAGCCCTTCAATACAAGCAAAACGTCGACACTGGCTACGTGACGTCCGCCGTGGCAGTCGTGAAGAACTACTTGTTCTGTGTCGTGAATCTGGGTGTGCCCGAGCAGACCTTTCATCTTCCGGGCAAATTTCAGTTGTACGGCCAACCAGCATCGCCCCCGGGTGTCCTGCACTCACGGTGCTACGAGTGGGTCGGTGGTGCCGCGCCTTTGGAGTACCGCTCCAGCCAGATCTGGACCAACACGCTTCCGCCAACTACCCAACCCACAAACCCAGGGCCAGCGATTCGCGGGCG
>JAKFYL010000424.1 GCA_021730845.1 Planctomycetota bacterium
GCAGCGGCCGAGGCTCGGCCAAGCCTACGGCCTTGGAGCGCAAGTGTTGGCGCACCAGGGGGGAGAATTGTAGGACCGGGAGCTCGCCGGATCATCCTTGAGGACCGACGCCTGCGCAGCAACCTCAGGCTAGTCACCGCCTCCGGCACGCTCGACGTATCCCAATCGCTGCAAATCCTCGGTCAGGTCGGAAGCCGTCGCCGATCCAGAGCTTACAGCCCCCACACGCGTCGAAACCCAGCGCGCGTGGGCCGCTTGCATGGCGCGTACGCGGGCCGGATCCTCGTTGGCAAGGTCGTTTCTTTCCTCTGGATCGCTGCGGATGTCGAACAAGCGTCCCGCTGGATTGTCGGCACTCCAGACCAGCCGGTAACGGCCATCGGACACCGCCCACCAGCGCGCTTGCTCCAGGGGCTGAAAATCTTGCACGACGGCCCGCTCCAGCGGCAGGCGCTGCGGTTCGAGCAATGCCAGGCCACGCGAAGGCCCGGGAGCGATGTCCAGCGCTCCAAGCATCGTCGGCCAGAGGTCATAGTGGCTGGCGATCGTCGCGACGCGCCGCACGCCGTCGGCCCCCGGCTCGACACCGCGGCCATCCCCGCCTGGAAAACGCACGACCAGCGGCACGCGCACGACCTCGCGGTGGAGATTCTCGCCATGGCAGAACCAGTAGCCGTGCTCGCCCAGGGATTCGCCGTGATCGGCGCTGAACACGATCAGCGCGTCCTCGTACAAACCGCGCTGTTCCAGCTCGGCGAGCAGCCGGCCGAGGGCGCGATCGAAGGTGCGGATTTCCGCGTCGTAGCGATCGCGGTACACGTCCACCCGACGTTCGTCATCCAAGGCCTGGTACAGGGGGATCTGATCCTTGCCGCGCATGCTCTTGCCCAGCGGAAGCTGCGTGGGATCGCGCACCGGCTGGTCGAATTCGCGCGCCTGCTCCGCGGGCGGGGTGTAGGGACCGTGCGGATCCTGGTAATGCACCCACAGGAAAAAGGGCTCCTTGGCGCGCGCCCCGCGGCTGTCGAGCCACTCGATGGCCGCAGCGGTGGTATCGCTGGCCACGCGCTCGGGCAGCTTGCGCACCGACTCCTTGGAGAGCATGCGGTCGTCGTAGTGCCCAAAGCCCTGGGATACACCGATCGGCCCCTGCACGCCAGGCGGCGGCTCGACGCGCTTGAGCAACAGGTTGGAAACGACGGCCGCGGTAGCGATGCCGCGCGCCGCGAATCGTTCGGCGATCGTCTCCACGTCCGGGCCGATGCGGCGCACGTTGCCCGGCACGACACCGATCTCCTCGGGCGCGCGCCCGGTCATCAAGCTGGACACGGCCGGCTGGGTCCAGGGCGCGGCGCTGTAGGCTTCCTCGAACACGACGCTTTCGCGCGCGAAGGCATCCAGTGCGGGGGACGTCGGACGCGGGTAGCCGTACAGCCCCAAGCGATCCGCGCGCAACGTATCGCACGTAATCAGAATCACGCGCGCGGCTTGCACGCGGGGCAAGCCGGGCTCGCGGGCGGAACAGCCCATTGCCGCCAAAACGAGTGTGCCGGCGGCGAGTGCGCCGGTCTTCTTGCGCGGCCGGCCGGGCGTCATGGCAGCTTGGGGCCCAGCGAACCGGCGGCGCTGGGGTCCTCGGACGTGTAGCGCACGCGTTCGTTTCCCTTGGGACCAAGGCGCGCCAGCGTTTCTTGACCCAGGCCGTGCGCGAATGTACGCGCGCGCTCCAGATCGTGCAGCGCTTGCTCGCGCGTAACGGGCGCTTGCTTCGTTGCGACCGGCGCCTGGACCGCATCCCCCGACAACACGGTTTGGGTCGGAAACGCGAATTCGACGCCTTGGCCGTCGGCCAGACGCAAGATGTCCAAATACAAGCGATGCCGTTCGCGCCACTCGGTGGCCACGTCCGGAACATCGAAGAAACACACCATCTGCACGTCCAGCGAGCTGGCCGCAAAGGCTGCCAGCCACACGTGGTAGTCGCTCTTCTTGGTGAGCGGGTGGATGCGGATCAACTCGCGCACGCCTTCGCAGAAGGCCTCGATGCGATCCGGCTTGGTGTCATACGTCAGCGACAGGGTCGTCTGGCAGCGCCGCCAACGACGCTGGCCGAAGTTCTCGACCGTGCCCCCGATGAACTTGCTGTTGGCGATCGTGACCAAAGTGTCGCCGGGCGTGCGCAATTTGGTGCTGCGAAAGCCGACCTCCTCCACGGAGCCTTCCTGGCCGTCGAATCGAATGAACTCGCCCAGACCGAACGGGCGGTCCAGCAGCACCGTGAACGTGCCAAACAGGTTCTCGATCGAGTCCTTGGCCGCAAAACCGATGGCCAGCGAGCCGATCGACAATCCCGCTAGCACGTGCCACACATCGCCGGTGATCCACGAGGCGACATACAACACGCCCACGGCCAAGACAGCGGTCTTGAGCGTGCGCCGCAAGAGCGGCACGAGCATGTCGTCGAACGTGCTGGACGTGGTTTGCGCCTTGCTCGCCAGCTTCCACGTGGCTACGTCCACCAGTTCGTACAGCGCCCAAACGGCCGCGAACACGACCACGCTGCGCGCCGCTACGCCCAGTACGCGCTCGGCGCCGGCATCCAGATCCAGCAATCCCAGCCCGGAGGCCACGAACCAGGCCCAGAACACGATCCCCAGCGGGCGCTCGAAAGCGCGCACGGTCTGCGCGTCGACATCGAAGCGCTCGAATCGCGAAAGCCGTCGCAACAAGCGCCGCGCGAGCGAGCGCACCAGGCGCGACAGCAGCCAACCAAGCAGCAACAGCACCAGCAGGCCGAGCCACTGAAAGCGCTCGAGCACGAAGCCCTCACCTTGCAGTCTTGCGGGCACGAGCTCGCGCACGGACTGACCGTCCAGCCAAGCCCGGCTGGAAAAAGAACTAACTGCGTGGATCATGCACGGGGGGCGGTCCGATGCTGGCGGGTGACCACTCGCTGTGCGAGTCGGGTTGGGCCAGACGCGGCAGATCGTATTCGGGAGCAACGATGCCGCGCGAGCGGAATTCCTTGCGGTAGCGCTTCACCTTTTGCACGTAGCGCATGACGTCGCTGTTGCCGGCGGCCAGCCGCTCAGCCTTCCAAGCTTCGAACGAGCCGTGCTGCTTGATCCAGCCGCCGAGCCGTCCAGGCCCCGCGTTGTAGGCTACCAACATAGGCTCCACCTGGCCGGAGTAGCGCCGCGCCAGCCAGGCCAGGTAATGGGCCGCCAGGCGCGCGTTCAGCGCGGGGTCGCGCAGCAGATCCTCCCGCGACGGTTCCGGCAACCGCAACACTCGCGCGCGTTCCTGCGCCGTGGCGAGCTGCAATTGAAAGAGCCCCAGCGCACCCACGGGTGAGACCGCGCCCACCAGGCCGGAGCTCTCGGCCAGCATGATGCCGGCCATCAAATTGGGATCGACGCGCGCCTCCATGGCCGCCTGGCGGATGAGGGCTGCATGCGTCTCCACACGCTCGACGTCGGACATCCACGCCGATGGGCGCTTGCTGTACTTCCACAGGAAGAATCCCGCCACCACGAGCGCGAGCGCGGCTAGACCCAGCAGCGAGCGCACCCAGGGCGGCCGACGTTTCGATCGTCGGCGTCGCTGGGACGATTTTTTCTTGCGGGCCATCGCGTGCGGCACAGGGTCACGTACGGACTAGCGCAGCGCTGCGTTGGCAAGCTCCTCGAAGTAGGCCTTGCGCGCCGGCTGCGTCTTGGGCGGTGCCTCGAGCCTGGAGCCGAGCATGCGCTCGAGCTCGCGGCGCGCCCTCTCCACCCAGTGTGGCTCATCCCGCTCCAGCACTTCAAGCAACACCTCGCGCGCGCGGCGCGTGCCGGACTCGGCAAAATCGCTCGTCTCCAGGCGCGCAACCTGATGGCGCGCGAGGGCCGTTGCCAGCCAAGCGCGCGCGTCCCCCACTCTTGCTTGCTCATACCAGGCGGCCCATTCCCGCGCCGGGTCCTGCTCGGCGCGCAGATCCACCGCCGTCAATACGGCCAGTTCGAAAGCGATGGCCGCGTCGCTGGGCTGCTGGGCGAGCAGTTCGATCAAGATCGGCGCGGCCTCGGCTTCGCCTTGGCGCGCGAGCAGCAGGGCGCAAGCCCGGCGCAGCCGCAGTTCGCGTGCGAGCATGCCACGGCGGAGTTCCACGAAGGCACCCGGGCCAAGCCGCAGCAGCCCGCCGCGCGCGGCCTGGTGCATGGGATCGTCTTCATCCTTGGAAAGCAGGGACACCAGCAAATTGGCGCTGCGCGGGTCGGCCAGTTCCACCAGCCCCAAGGTGGCGCCCAGCGCGACCTCGGGGTGCTCCCGATTGGCCATGCCGATCAGCAGCGCATCGAGCGCGTTCTCGCCGCCCAAGTGCCCAAGTGCGCGCAGCGCGCTGGCGCGCACCAATGGATCGGCGACACGCGCCGCGATCACCACGGCGCCTTGCGCCGCTTGGTCTTGGCAGCGTCCGGCCGCCAGCATGGCCGCGCTTTGAACCCGCGGATCCGGATCCTGCATCAGCGCGCGCACCTTGGCCAAGGCGCTTTCGATGCATTCGGCGCTTTCCGGTGCCGGTGGTTGCACGGCGCGCAGGGCAAGCACTTGTTCCGCCAAGGCGTTGGTGGAGATCGCGCGCAGCAAAGCGCGTTCGTCACCGGCCGCGGCCAGCGTGGAGGCGTGACCGCTGTGGACGAGTAGATCGGTCACGGCCGGGGTCGCCTGGACTTCGAATCGCTCCAACAGGAGTCGCAAGAGCGCCGCGCCGCGTTCCGAGTCGATGCGCGTAGGGTCGGCGGAAGAGCGCGCCGCCAGCACGCACAGATCGACCAGCTTGTCAGCGCGATCGGCGAGGAACGGTTCCTGTTCGACCAGCTTCGTCAGGCGCCAATAGTCGTCGGCGAGCAAAGCCGGCTCCGCGCCGGCGTCCGACGCCAATCGAATCAGCTCCTCGACACCAAGGTCGCGCTCCGCGGGCGTGCGCATTTCGAGCCAATCCAGGATCAAGTCCTTGTAGCTGCTCCTGCGCTGACCCGCATCGGTGGTTTCGTCCCACCAAGCGGCCTTTTCGCGCCACAGCACCAACTGGCCGCCGACGCCGCTGCCGGGTGCGAACAATTGCCAGCGATTGCGCTCGGCCATCGCGCGCACGGCGGACACCACTGCATCGAACCATTCCGCGGTTCTTGCGCCCTGGAAAGTGAATTCCTTGGCATGGCCGTTGACGCTCACGCGCAGCGTACGCGCGGCCAGGCTTGGCTCGCCGCGCGGGCCTGGCAGACGCTCGGGCCCCAAGACGCCGGCCGTGCGCAAGACCTCGAACAGTTCGCGCACCTGCAGCTCCGTGAGGAACGTGCGCTGCACGCCGACATCGGGATGTTCGCTGGCGCCGGCCGCCGAGGCCAAGGCGGGTCCCCACAAATCGATCGCCTCGACGACGTTGGGATGATCGACGCGGGAGGCCGAGACGGCTTCCCGTTTGAAGCGAGCCAGATTCTCTGCCGAATCGTTGCCGGGACTGGGCTTGAAGACTTTGAGAGCTACC
>JAKFYL010000098.1 GCA_021730845.1 Planctomycetota bacterium
ATATCCGTTCCAGTGAGTCCCTCGAAGCCGCGTTGCGCCGCTTCAAGCGTCAGTGCAACTACAGCGGCGTGTTCCGTTTGGCCAAGGCGAGGGCCTGGCACGAGAAGCGCTCCGACAAGCAACGTCGTGAGCGGCGCGAGCGCTTGCGCACCATCCAGCGCGCGACCCGCAACGCCCGCGAAGCTGCCTCCGGCAGGGTCATCAAGCGCCAACCGCGCAAGGACCGCCGCGGCGAACGCAGCGGACCGCCCAGCGCGATCGAATAGCTCGCTTGTGTGCGCCCGCAAGCTCTTGAGCGGCGCTAGCGGGCTGACGGTTACTCGATGCGCTTTTTCCCCCGCGATCGCGATCTTTCTAGGCCCGTCGAGAGCGTAGAGCTCCCGGTTCGGGCGAGCGATTTCGGGTTGCGACCCGATGAACTGGAGTTGCGGCTGGATCACTTCTTGGCGCGGCGCATGGAATGGCGCTCGCGCACGTCGATCCAAGATTTGATCAAGGATGGATTCGTGGCCGTGGAGGGCGCCACGCCAGATCATCCCAGAGGCACGGGGAAACTCGCCACCGAACTGCGGCCGGGACGAAAGCTGCGCGACAGCTTTCGCGTGGTGGTCACGATTCCCGAGGAGCTGCGCATCCCCATGGCCGAGCGCGCGGTCGGAGTCGACCCGCTGGACCCGGGTGCTTTGGGAGAGTTGCGCGTGCTCTACCGCGACGAATGCGCCCTGGCGGTCGACAAGCCGCCCATGCTGCCCGTGCATCCCGCCGGCAGGCACCTGACCGGCACGCTGATTCAGCGACTGCACGCGTTGCTGGGCACCGACCAACTCGAGCGCGCCGTGCGACCTAGGTTGTGCCATCGGCTGGACCGCGAAACCAGCGGCATCGTGCTGGTCGGCATGGATCCCTGGAGCCACACCCGGATCATGCGTCAATTCGAGTCGCGCAGCGTCGAAAAGGAGTATCTGGCCATCGTGCGCGGCGTGCCCAAGGAAGACGGCGGACGCATCGAGCTCGCCATGGGACCCGCGCGCGGCAGCAAGATCGGCCTGAAAATGATGGTCGATTTGGAACGCGGACAGGAAGCGGCCACCCAGTGGCGCGTCGTGGAGCGATTCGCGCGCTGCACCCTGGTGGCTTGCCAATTGATCACCGGCCGCACGCACCAGATCCGCGTGCACATGCAGGCGATTGGTTTTCCAGTGATCGGCGACAAGCTCTACGGCAGCGACGAAATGCTCTTCCAAAAAGGAGCCGACGGTTCGCTCACCGAGAGCGACCAGCGCTTGCTCGAACTGCCTCGCCACGCGCTGCACAGCCACAAGTTGGTGTTCACTTCGCCGCGCAGCGAAAAGCGAGTCACGGTCGAAAGCCCCCTAGCGAGCGACTTGCAGGAGTACCTGTCGCGGCAAACGAAGCAATCCGAGCCAGTTCCAGATTTAAGCCGGCACTAGGGAGCTTTGACCGGTTCCACCGAGCCGGAGACTTCCAAGTGTCCCTTGGCCTTGAAATGAAAGCCTATGGGCCGCTCTCCCGTCGTGGGGTTCCATTGGAGTTCCAGCGAGAAATCGCTTTGGAGCACGGCGGAGTCCATGCGTCCGGCGGATAGGTTCCACACTAGCTCGCCCCGGATGTCGAACTCCAATTCGTAGTCGATGACTACCACTTGGGCCACTCCGAGCAGAACCTCGGGCTCACTGGGCTCGGTCTGACCGCGAAGTTTGATCCGAGCGGTGGTCTTGAGCACGGCCTGCTTTCCGCCCTCATGTTCGCGTATCTCCTGCAGCGTTGTTCGGAAAGTTCCGGTCTCGGAGGGCAACGAGTTGGTCAATTGCCCTTGCAGGCTCTCCATGCGAAGTTCCATTCCCCCTGGCCGCAACACGTCCACGAATGAGTCGGCGTCGACTTCCCAAGTGTCGCCCACGGCCACTTCTCGGCGCGGAAGCAAGATCGTCATGTCCATATCGGCGCGCAGCGTTTGGGGCGGCTCGAGGCCCTCATCGCGACCCACGAAGGTCTTGCGGTAGTCGTTCTCCCCCTCATCCCACTCAAAGCGCACGGACTTGTCCTTCAAGTCGCAGTAGTCTTGCTCGTTCGTGGAAGTTTCCACTTGAGCTTTGAGAAAGCGCGTCATCGTTTCCTTTCCAGTCAGGTCCACGTAGGTGCGCTGCAACTTGGTCGCGCGGTCTTCTTCCACCGCCAGGAATTCGTCCCTGACGATCCAACGCTCTTCGAAAGCAGTCGGTATGAGTTCGAAGTCACCACCCCAATTCCCGCGTCCGACAGACAAAGCGATGCTCGAGGCATCCACGGTCGTGAGTAGGTTGAACGTGCGCTGAACGGCAGTCCCCGGCGCCGGGTGAAAGGCGACTCGCTCGGGCGCGCCCGGTAGAAGAGCGAGGAAGGGGCCGACGACGCAAAGCAGTACGGTTTTTCGATTCACTTCCATCCTCCCGAATTGAGAATTAGCCAGGTCCACCCTGGCGCAAGGACGCCGCGCGTGCCGGCTTTGGCCGCTCGGCTAGGCGCAGCCTAGGGCATGACCATGTACTGCAGCGCGTTGGAGAACGCCGATCCGGTCGGCGAGCTCGGATCGCGGTACCAGCATTGTTGGTTGACCGGCAGGCCGGCCAACACCAACGGGCCGCCGTCGGGTTGTGCCAACACTTCGGCCAGGCTGTAGTCCAGGTTGCCGCTGCAGCCGCTAGCACCCATCGAATTCTTCGGGAGCAGCCGATACAAGGGAAACGCTACGCACAACTTGCCGGCGCCAGCGTTTGAAGTGCCGGGGAAATACACGCTGAACACTTGGAGTCCGAAGCGGTTGGCATCCACTTGCGACGTATGAATCACGAAGGAGGAAGGGCTCGCCAGGCTCGCGCGCCCCGTGGCGCTGCAAACGGGCACGCAACCCGACGACGTCGTCGAGGGAGCGCAATAGGACAGCGGTTCGCAGTTGGGCGTCGTGCCCCACTTGCGTAGGCCGTTCTCGGACGGCGGAAAGCTGGTCGTTCCGTTGCCGAAGAACAGCGCATCCAGGCCGCCGTCGTTGAAGGTTTCCATGCACCAACCCCGCGTGCTGAAACCTCCCGCCAGATTGTCCCACGCGCTTCCCGTCCACTTGACTGCGTTTTGGGCTGGTGAACCGTTGGCGGACATGATTCCGCCGGTCGCAAACAATGCCGGACCGCCGCCATCGTCGTGCACGTGCAGAGCTTCGACGTTGCCCCCGAATACGCCCAGGTGGCCAAGGAGCGACCAGGTCGAACCATCGAAACGGTGAACTCCCGACCAGGAGCCGACATACAAAGCGTCGCCGTTGCCGTCGTTCCAAGTGCGCAGCGAGGCAATGAAGGAGTCGACCGGAGCTTGGGGGAACACGATCCAATGGCCGCTCTGCCACTTGGCGAAACTGTTGGTCGCTTGGCCGCCGGCGCTCGAAAAGGCTCCACCAACGTACAACGCCGGTCCGGTTTGATCGGCAAACGAGGCCAGGCTGTATCCCGCGCCGAAGGGTTCTCCTAGACCGCCACCCAAGGGCGACCACGCCACGCCATTCCATTTGGCGATCTTGGACGCATCCGATCCGCCGTTCACCGAAGTGAACCAGCCGGTGGCGAACAATGCCGGGCCCGTGCCGTCGTCGTGCACCGCCAAGCTGGCGACCCACGTATTGGGGCCATCTATGCTGCCGGCCAACGGAACCCAAGAGTTAGTGGGCGCGTTCCAGCGCGCGACGCAGCTGAGAGCCGTGGAACCCGAAGACGTAAGGCCGCCCGCAGCGTACAGTGCCGGACCCTGGCCGTCGTCGAACACTTCGAAATCCAAGACTCCGCTGCCGCTCAGCCCTTGGCCCATCGGGGACCACGAAGTTCCGTCCCAGCGCGCGACGTTGGTGGCATGTACGCCGCCGATGGTCCCAAAAGAACCTCCGCAGACCAGGCGTTCTCCAGATCCATCGTTGAACTTGATCATGGCGTGGACCGCCCCGCTCACGGCCGGTGTAGAACCGAATACCGGCATCCAGTGCGGCGGACAGGGCGCCGTAGACGTCTGGGCAAAAGCCAAACCGGAAAGTGCCGCTGCGAACGCCGTGAGAAATGCGAGATTGAGCTTCGAGGTGGTCATGGAATTTGGGTGTCAGGACCCTGGGAAGGCCTCCAAGGGCTAGATTCTACCCCTAAGGGTTTGGTTTGGCGGTAGCTACTGCGCGTGGAAGGAAACGATCCCACCCCGAGCCAACCGCGTCTCCCAGTTCATGGGCAGATGAAAAACTGCAAGGCGTTGGTCAGACCAACGGTCTGGATTGCGGGCGGATCGCGAAACCACGCTTGGCTATGGATCAGCGTGCCGACCGAAAGCATCGATCCGATGTTCGGATGAGCCAGGAAGTCGCTCAGGCTGTAGCTGAGCAAACCGAGGCAGGCGGACGCGCCACCCGTGGTTTTGACCGGCAAGCGGTGCAGCGGGGCCTTGACGCACAACACGCCCCCGAGGAACGGCGCCGCGTTGGGACCCGTTGTGCCGAAGAACAACAGGCCACTCTTGTTGTTTTCGAGGTTGCTGGCCACCAACTGAAAAAGAGAAGGATTGGTGAAACTCGGATAGCCGGCCGCGCCCAGTTTCGGACGGCAGCCACTCGAACTGACCAATTCGGTGCAATAGGAACCGACCGCTTGGCACCCAACGGTGCTCTTGACGATCTGCAAGCCATTGAACGATGCAAAGCCGCCGCTGAGAACATCGGAATCGATGCTGATCTGAAGCGGCGATCCGGAGGCCACGAAGAGCGTGTGGCGCGTGTAGTTGAGAGCCGCGTACATGCCGCCCGGCCAGTTCACACAACCGCTCCAAAGCTGGGGGGGGATGGTGCCTTGAATACCGACCACCGAGTTCCAGGCCAGGCCGTTGTTGGCGGGTAAGTAGTTGTTCGGCGCGAAGGCGTAGGTGTAGATGTCGTAGTGGTCCGCGGCGAGCCCGTTGAGCGTGAGCACGATGCCGCTGAATCCGAATGGAATGCCGCCACCCACGTCGATTCCGTCGTCGAACAGCGCCTGCAGGTCGCCGCTAGTCGACGGGTTGTTCCAAGCCAGGCTCCCGACTCCGTTGTAGCCGATCGGTCCGGGAGTGATCGCCAAGGTCACCGAGGTCAGGTTGCCGTTGACGTCCAGCAGCGGCTGGGGCCCGAATGGCACGTTGGCGGTGATCGATTGCCAGAAGCCCGGCTGTCCGGCGGCTCCAGCGAAACTCGGAGCCGGCGTCCCTAGGGACGAGCCGACGTCCAGGTTGAAATCCTGTGCGGAGCCGATCGCACACAACAGAAAGAGCATCGATCCACGGATGGTCTGCATCGGAGTGTTCCTGCCGAAATGAGTCGAAGAAAGCCCACTGCCCTGCGCCGGGTGGTCCGGGCGCGCTCGATTCTAACCCGGCGCCACTGGCTGGCTTGGGGGGCGGTTCGATGGGCAGCGATTCCGGTTGTTAGGCTCGGGTCGACCAGCGACACCCGACCATGACGGCC
>JAKFYL010000240.1 GCA_021730845.1 Planctomycetota bacterium
GTAGCGCGGGGCACCCGAGTTCGCGCCGCTCGAGCGAGAGCCCGTGCTCGGCGTTTCGTAGTGCGGAGGAGAACTCGGGCTGTAGCGCGGAGCTTCGTAGCGCGGAGCTTCGTAGTGCGGCGGTCTGCTGGGGCTGGGGCTGGCGCTGGGGCTGGAGCGCGGCGCATCGAAGCCACCGCCGCCGGAAGAGTTCCCACCCGAGCGGCCGCCACCGCCGCGATCTTGGGAGAACGACGGTGCGCTCGAACGGCCCGAAGAGCCCGAAGAGCCCGAGCGCGAAGGTGCGCTGAAGCCGGGCGCCGATCTTCCGGAACTAGCTCGCGGCTGGCGCGAATCGTTTCCCGGTGCGTTGCCGCGCTGGGAAAACGCCAGCGAGGGCAGCACAACGGCCGCCAGAACGGCTGCACAGGTCCAAGTTTGAAGCTTCATCGGTTGCATAGGGCACTCCTCGCGAAGGGGGTGTCTGATTGGGGAGACACCGCTCCCTGCGAGCCTACCCGCAAAAACGGTGCCGCAGCGGCCGAGCGCAGCCCACCGGGCCGCAGGGGTCGCCGGAGGCCATTTTCTGCCGTCTGAGCACCATAGGGGAGGCGCGAAGGCAGCTTCCCGGCTCGCGCCGGCCCTGTTTCGATCGCTGCGGTGTCCTCCCTGGTGTACGGCGGCTGGCAGCTGGCATTCGGGAGCAAGGGCCTCCCCGAGACAGTCCCTGCACTCCTAGCGTCTGCCTTGCGCCTCGAAGGGCAAGACCAGTTGGATCCGCGCCGGCGCCGCGGCCACCGCAAACGACGAGGCCGGTGCCACCCAATAGGCAGGCAATGAGCGCGCATCTTTGGGCAGTTTGGCGGCTAGACGCGCCAGGCGTTCCCTGACTCCGGCGCCCGACCAGTCGATCAGGGCCGTGGAGATCAGCGTAATCGCGCTGCGCTCGCTCGTGCACTCCCAACCTTCGATGGGATCGGCGCTGGGTTCGCGCTTGGCGCGCAATTCCAGTTCGATGGGCACGCCGCGTTCGTCGAGCAACAGCGCCGCAAAATTCTCCAGCACCAGTCCATGCTCGGCCGCGGCTTGAGACTCCTTGGTGTGCAACGAAACCACCTGCGCGCGCACGGCTTCGGGTCCCACGGCGGTCAGCTTGTGGCGCCGGATCCAGCGCGGCGGGGTGTCCAAGATGCGCAGGATTTCGCCCGCGGATTCGCTGGTCCCCGCGGCCACGGAAGGCGGCTGGGTGCGTCGATCCGGCGGAACAAAAAACAGGTCGAGGTAGTGCAGCTCGGTCTCGACCGAAGACACCATCTCGATCCACAGGCGCTGGCCGCCCGCGGTCACTTCGGCCACGCGCGGCCATTCGCGGCCGCGCGACTGGAAGCGTTCCTTGATGTGCAGGCCCTCGCGGGCCACGCCGGTTGCGTCGAACGCCGTGGCCTCGCGCAATCGCCCGGTTTCCAGTTTGGCTTCCAGGCGCCCGATGGCACCCAAGTCGCAGGTCGCGGTTTCGTTGGCGAAGATCCAAGCGAAGCCGTCGGGCCAAAGGTACACCGCACGGCGCAGGGCGACCTGGCGATCCAGATCCAGTTTTTCCGGCGCGCTCAGCGGCGCGGAAGAACTGCGGCCAGCCTCGACCACGAAGCCCTGCTCTCCGGAGATGTAGTGCAGACGCCGCGTGGAGAAAGGCTGCTCGAGCCGGCGCAACTCGATGCGCGCCCGATCTTGCGCCAAGGCAATGAATGTGAATTCGTGGCTGGGAGTGTCCTCGCCCTCGAAACGCACCAACAAGCGCGTGGCCAAGGCGGGGGCGCTCGTCGCCGGGCGTACTTCCGCCGCGAGCGGGTTTTGCAGCCAGAGCCACGCGAGCAGCGCCCACATGCAATCCAGCCTAGCGCGCGCGGTCCGTTCTTGTTCGGAATGCGCCCCTTCAGTCCCCGGCTAGGGCAATTTCGCGGCCCACTCGGCCCAATCCTTGGGATCGGAACCGTAGTCGAGCTCCGCCAAGCGCACCAAGGTGCGGCGTACGGATGGGCGCATGCTCTTGTCTCCCGAAGCCAGTGCCTGCGTCAAGTGCCGTGCGGCAGGGCCCTTGCCGGTCTTCGAACGTTGGCCAATCAGCAGCATGCCTTCCAGCGCCGCCAGGCGCACATGGGGTGCGCCGTCCTTGAGCAAGTCCGCCATGCCGCGCAGCGATTCTTCGTCTCCGAACAGGCCCAGGATCAGCGCCGATTGCGCGCGCACGAAGGGCTCGGTGTCGACCACGCCGGCGCGCGCAGCGCGCAGCGCGCCTTCGGTTTCCGGCGTCCGCGCCAAGGGCTGTTTGCGTCCCAAAATGCAGCGCATGGCGTACATGGCGTTGCTGCGCGTGCTGGCTTCCGGATGCTGAGTGGCGAGCTTCTCGATCTCGAGCAGCGGCGTGTCGTCGCGCTCCAGGACCGCAAGCGAGATCAACGCGTTGTGCACCACGTCGTGGTTGCTATCCGAAAGCGCGTGCAGCAGGGGACTTTGGACTTCGGCCAGATGCGTGAAACCCAGCACGCCGGCCGCGCGCACGCGATTGATCGGCGGGCCCGTTTCCAGTTGCGCAATCAGCTCGCTCTTGCGTTCGAGAGTCGCCGATTGGAGTTGAGCTTCGATAGCGCGCGTCAGGCGCTGCTCCTCGGAAGTGCTCGCCGTGAGCACCAGGCTGCTCCAGCGCTGCATTTGTTGATCCAAATCAAGCAGCAACTTGCCGATCGGGTCGGGCTCCTTGACCTGCACGGGGACGAAGCTCTCGATCTCGCTGGTCTTGGGTTTTTCCGGCTCGGAGCTGGACTTGCCCGTCGATCCGCAGCCCGCCAGCCAACATGCGCCGGCGCAAAGACCCACGGCTGCCAGACGTTCGAGCTTGCCCGCGGTCCGGCGTCCGGCGCCCGGATTTGCGACTGGTCGCTGGCTAGCTGGCTCTGGGTTGCGGGCTGGTAGTGCCGGAGGGGCGATTGATTCGGCCAGGGGGGAGCTTTGCATGGGAGTTTCGAGCGTGTAGACGCCTTGCCCTGAGACAAATTCCGCCGCCGACGGTAGTTGTCGGTCGACCCCTCGGGGCGGGCAGGGGGGCGCTAGACTCCGGGCGAGTTGCCGCGGGTCCCGCGCGGGACGGCCAATTGGATGGGGCCGCGGGCTGCGGGTCAAGCAGCGCCGCCGTGCCTGGCAGCGACTTGCCGAGTCCGCGCAAGTCCGTGCGCAGCAAGGTCTAACAAAGTTGTACGTTGCAGCCGGGCTCTTGGGAGCGCAAGTTGAATGCGTGCGTCCTGCGGTTCTTCTCACCCTTCTGGGGGTCCTTGCGCTCTCGGCAGGGTGGCTCTGGCCCGTGATCCGATCATCGTCCCGCTCCACGGTTCTTGGGCAAACCCAGGGCGCCGGAGACCATCTCTCCGCGGGGACCGATGCCGACCTGGACGATTGGCCCTCAGAGCCGGAAGAGGCCGCGGTTCTCGATCAGGCCGCGGCGCCCGCAGAGTCCGAAGTCGCAAGCGCGGCGCCGGCCCCGTCGGACGCTGAGGTCTCCGAGGGCCCAACGGAAAACGAAACGACCCAAGACCGAGTCGGCCAGACGGACCAAGCCGTCGATTCCTTGGAGTCCGAGTTCGATGAAGCGCTGCAGAACGAGCCCAGCGCGCATGCCGTGGGCAGCATGCCGCCCGCGTCCGCCGCCCCCGATGAGTCCAAGGTCATTCGCTCGAGCGAAGAGACCCTCGTCGAACCGGAATCATCCGGCGATTCCGTTGGTTCCGTGACTGCGCAGCCCGAACTCTCGGGTGCCATCCTTGCTAGCCCAATTCCATCCCAAGACACGGTGGAGCTCGAGCGCGGAAACCAGATGCGCATCGATCGCGGGGCCGGCAACGACCCCCTTTGGGTGCCGCGCGACGAGCGCCTGGAGTTCAACGTGCATCTGAATCTGGGGTTCCTTGGCGAGCCCGACGTTGGTTCCGTCAAGTTGTCCTCGCGCGTGAGTGCGTTTCGCCCCAGCAGTTTGGTGCAGCGCGATCCCGCGCAGTCCGCCGCGATGGGAGAACAGGCCATGCTGGAGGCTGTTGCCGGCGGCAGTTATGCCGTCTACGAGCTGAAAGAGATCATCAAGGCCGCCTACTTGCCCCAAGAGTTTCCAGCCGTCCTACTGACCACCACCCAAAGCGGTTCGGAGAACCGCCGCCGCGAACTCAAGCTAGGCCTTCGCGACGGTACGTACACGGCGCAATACCGATCGGACCATCACTGCAAGGCCTGCGAAGCGCGCGAGCACTTCATCGAACCCGCCTGGGTTTGGCAAGACGAACGCCACTGCCCGGGCTGCAAGCGCGGCGAGCATCGCGTGTGGCGCGATCCGCGCACGCGCGTGGTACCCGAAGGCGCCTTGGACATGCTCGGAGCTGTGTACTTCGCGCGCTCCCAGATCCAAGCCGGCCATACCGAATTCCAGTTCTCGCTGATCGACAAGCTCGAGTTGTGGGATGTGCGCGTGCGGCAGGGCAAACAGAAGCTCTTGACTGTCGACGGCGGGCGTTTCGACGCCGTCGAATTGTTGCTCGATACGCGCGTGCCGCCCGGCGAGACCGGTCGCAGCCCCAAGGACTTTTCCGGGCTGTTCGGCATCAAAGGCACGCTATCGATTTGGTTTCATCGCGGCACGGGCGTGCCGGTCTTGATCCGCGGCGAAATGCCGGCCGGAATCATGGATTTGGACGTGCGCGTGGAACTCAATCGCTGGCGCGGAACCCCGGCCGATTTTCGGCCGCTGTCGCGCTGATCATTCGAAGTCGCCGCTGGGCGCGACGGCGCCTTCGCGCACCGGCAAGGCCACGATGGTGGCGCTGGGAAAACGCAGTGGATCGGAACCACCAGCGAGCACGGACGCCGCGCCCGCGGCAGCGTCGGATTGCGCGCCATCGGCCTTGGGCGTCAGTGGCGGCAAGGCCCGAAACTGGGTGCCCGGCTTCTGGTGGCGACGCTTGACGTAGCCGAGGGCGAGGCCGCCGTCGAGCACGAACGAATAGGCCCAGGAAGTCAACACGCCCAAGTCGCGCCACTCGCCTTGGTCCTCGCGCACCAGACGCGTGCCGCGCGGCAGAGGTTCGTCGGTGGACAGCTGCAGCGCGACCAGGCGCTTGTTGAGTCCACCGTAGGTGTCGATCTTCGCCACGACTTCTTGGCCGATGTAGCAGCCCTTGTCCAGCGCGAAGGCGCGCTCCAGTCGCGCTTCCTGCGGATACAGCGTGTCGTCGATGTCGGCGCCGAACTCGGCCGCGCCTGCTTCCACGCGCAGGATGTCGTAGACCGCGCGGCCTGCCGGGCGCACGCCGACGCCCTGCAGCGCGCGCCACAGCGCGGCCGCGCCTTCGGGGCCCGCGTCCAGGCGCAGTCCCGGCGAACCCGCGACTTGCAGGGCCGTTGCGCGCACGGAAAACCCGCGCCAAGGAAAATGCATCCAAGCGTGTGGGGTGGTTGGCATCGAGGCGCCGAGCACCTGCTCGGTCAAGGCGCGCGCTGC
>JAKFYL010000238.1 GCA_021730845.1 Planctomycetota bacterium
GCGGCATGCACTTCGAGCAACAGCTGCACCGGCGGCAAGCGAGCGAATTCGAAAGAGCCGTCCGCTTGGGTCAGCGCCTGGCGCCAAACCTGCGGCGTGTAAGCCACGCGCGCGTGCCCGGCCGGACGATACTGCGGAACGCTGAAGCGGCCCA
The DNA here is from genome assembly GCA_021730845.1 of Planctomycetota bacterium. Taxonomy (GTDB): domain Bacteria; phylum Planctomycetota; class UBA1135; order UBA1135; genus JAKFYL01. Next base: position 155 of record JAKFYL010000238.1, read on the forward strand.
TGGAATCCACCATGGCGCCTCCCACCGGCGCACCGCTGGCATCGCGCACGCTGCCGCTCAAGGTACGCGCCGGCACCAATCGCAGCAGCATGTCCGCGACGGACTCCGAAGGCTGCAATTCTCCGCTCAAGCATTCGGCCGCCACCAAGCAGTCGCCGTCCGCAAGCAAATTGTCGCGCTCCGCCATGCTGCTGCACTGATACGCGGCAACGAAGAACTCCTCGGGCAGCGAAGTCAGCTCGAATTCGCCCAGGTCGTTGCACTCGACTTCCAGCAGCGGAGTCAGCTCGCGCGCGGGCTCGGGTGCGCGGACGCCCTCGAAGGCGCGCACGAAAGCATCCTTGGCTGCTGAACCATCTTGCAGCACGACTCGGCCAGTCATGTGCGCACCCGATGCTACCGGCACAGCCGTCGCTTCGACCGGCAGCAATTCGCTCGGCAGTCGCTCTTGCGCGCCGGTTTGCTTGGCCAGTGCATCCCGCGGATTCAAAGACTCCAACTCCGACTTCGCCGCGGGCGACACGGCGTGCGCGAAAGTGGCGTGATCCGGATCGCGCACGACCATCCACGTACCCAGGGTCGCGATCGATCCGACCACCAGCCAGTCCAGCGGTCCAAATCGTCGCGCCAGACGCTTGCCGCCGGTTTCCGCTGCAACTTGGGCGGCTTTGGGAACCCAGGACTTGGGCACCTCATTGGCCGGAGTCAGTGGCGGGCTAGCGAGCATTTCGGGATACACCAAACCGATCAAGCCCAGCGTCAGCGACAGTCGGTCCTTGGCGAAGCGTTTGTCTAGGTGCGTGCGCAGCAAGGCCAGTCCGCGCTTGACCCGCGTGCGCGCGGTTTCGACCGGAACGCCAAGCCGCTGGGCCAATTCCCTGGGCGGCAAACCTTCGTAGAAGTGCAAGCGGATGCTTTCGCGGTATGGCTCGTTCAATTGCTCGACGGCTTGAGCCAGGGCTTTGCGCACGCTGTCGAGGGCCACCTGATCGGCTGTCGAGTCCATGCGCTCGGGCCTGGCCGCAATCTCCTCGCGCGCCAGGCGGCGGCGCTTGCGACGATGGACTTGAGCCGAGAGATTGCGCGTGACGCGCGACATCCAGCGCACTTTCTGGTCCGAGTCGGGCGGGGCGGCCTTCAGGGCCGCCAGCCAGGTCTCTTGGACCACGTCCTCGGCCAAGTGCACGTCGAAGACGAGCTTGCGCGCCAGGCGCCGTAAGGCTTGGTCTTCGGACTCGAACTGGGCTGCGTCGGCGCTTGGATCAAACATCCCTGGTACTTTCCCCTTTAAAGGCTACCTCGCCAGGAGTCCCCAATTCGGTTCAAAATCCCCGCCCAGAGGCCATTTGAGGCCCCGCTGGCACCAAGTCGCGCTCCCTAGAGAACCCCGCCCGGCGCCTGCCACGACGACTCGCGCTCGCCAGCCCGTGCCAAGAGCAACCAGCGCGCCCATGACCGCGCTCAGCCGCCACGCCGTAAGGCCCGGCTCCGGGAAAGAAAATACCGGTGTGGGAGAAATCCCAAGCCAGCAGCTCCCCTCGTGCGGCTTCCTGGAGTTGCAAGCCACTTTACCTACCTTCCCGCTGGGCGCGAGGGTCCGCGCGGCACCGACCACAGTCCCCGTTCCGAAAATGTCCGCACTCTAAGGAGTCTCCATGACCTTCACGCGAATCCTCACCCAAGTTCTCTTGGGCGCAGGGATGCTGCTTCCCTGCCTGGGACAGTCCCCCGTACCGCCCGTTCATCTCTATCCGGCTGCCGGGGAACGCTTGCGGGCCCCAAACTTGCCCACGCTGGTGAATTCCAGCGGCATGTACAGGCTGACGTGGACCAGTCCGGACCAGCTCAAGCAGACAGAATATGTAGTCAACACGAACCCATCGCTCCATGGTCCCAACGTGGCCGACGGTGTGCTCAACGTCACAGCCGTGCTTCGATCAAGGGCCAATGCCAACGACCCATATGCGTCCACTGAATTCCAAGCGCTTTCGGGCGCTGGCCTGAGCTTTCGAACCAGTCTCGACCCCTCCTCAGCGACGGCCGGCATGGTTCTTCCCAACGCGTTCGCCGCGTCGAATCAACAGTCGATCGTCTCGTTCGGGCACAGCGTGGTCACCGGCACCCAGGGCAACGCCGACACGTTGGTCCTTACCTACGAGGAAGCGTACGCGCAAAGTTCGGGCCCGGCCATTCGGTTGATCAAGGAATACAAGCTGCGGCTTTTTGGGAGATGCCTGCGCATCGCAGCAACAGGAAAGGCCGTAGACGCAACAGGAGCAACAGTACCCGCCTTCCTGAACAACTACACCGGATGGTCAGCCGGCACGGTCAAGGATCTGACGTGTGCCAAACCTCAGCACGTTCCCTATATGGACAGCGTGCCGGTTCTGATTGGTGGCCAGACGCTCGATCCTCAGCCCATTTGGTCCGCGATGGTCGACTGGAACCGGAGCAACGCCACGGTTACTCATCCCGTGGACTTTACGGAACAAGGGACCCAAACGGGCGGGTGCTTCAACACGCATCGCTACGAAATCGGAACCGTTTACGGACCCGCGAGCACAACGGGTTCTGAGCTGGTCGAGATTCTCCGTCCCGTTTCCGAGGTCGTTTACCTGACGGTGACCGATGCCATCGAGGACACATTCCCTGTGATCGATCGCCCGGCATCGCCGTACCGTGCCTTCTTGGCGCCCAAGCTCATCGCCACGCACAACGTACCTCACTACTTCTCGTCCGTGAAGAACTGGGCCGCGCGCTTTTTCGGGTATGACGAGTCGGCACCTGCGGGGGCTCGCGGAGCAGGTATGGACGACGCGCTGCTCATCAAATGGGATTGGGCCAGTGTCCCGCAGCATCTTCTCAATCCAACCATGCTGCCGGTGTGCGACAACCCGCTGTATGGCAGCCTCAAAGCGCTTACCCAACTCGTCGCCGCCCGAAGCGCAACCACGATCCTGTACTTCTATCGTGTCATGGATCAAGGGTACTCGGATCCTTCGTACACCATCGCGTCTACGAATCCACCGCAAACTCTGGTGCTATCGACGAATCCAAATTACGACGCCAACGTCATCACCAAGAGGTTCAACGGGGACCCACAACTCGGATGGACAACGTACCACAACCTGGAGGCCCTGGACGCGCTACAAAACGTTACGGTGACACCGACGCCTTCTGAGATTGGCGATCCGCATCCGACTCACATCGTTGCGCTCAGCGAAGCAGACGAGGTGCTCGACCAACTCGCGTGGAGCGAAATCAAACCTGGAGGACCGGGGGGATGCCCGGATACGCCTGGAGAGTCCCTCCAGGTGAGCGGCCTGCACCTAGATGCCGAGTACGAGATCCCAGGCGGACCGGAGATCGATCACACCAAGGGGTCGACGAAAGGGCAGTCCATCGGGGAAAACATCCTGGCGCGGGCCAAGCTGTTCTCGGATGGCCGGACGATCATGCAGGGCCCACTATTCAGCGAAAATGCCCACTGGCGATCCGTCCAGTACGAATCGTACATGGCAGGACTGCTGGACGGAGTCAATCGCAAGATCGCGATTCCGTGGGTATCGAATGGAGATCCGGAAGGTCTTCCACCGCACTCAAACTACTTCGTGTTGCCGGACTACGAGCTGCGGCACGTGCAACCCAAGAGCGCCGGTTTCTATGGCATGGGATACGAGGAACAATTCAAGCCCAAAGGTGCCGGTCTGCTCACCGAATCCTGGGCCGACGAGTGGTACTCGACGATCGTGACCTACGGGCACTCCGGCCACATCCTGTTCAATGGCGACGAAACGAACACGGCCTATTGGACTCGCGAGGCCACGGTCAAGTCCTACTACCTCTTGAGCGGTCTCCAATCCATGTATCACCTGCGACCGGTCGAGATCATCGAGTACTTTCCCAACCCCAGCGGGCCGGGGATTTCGCTCTCCGAACTGGTCAAGAGCAACGTTGGAAGCATGGATTGCGCCGACCTGTGCGCTCCGCGCCTGCACATCCGATATCGCTACGGAGGTGTCAGTGGTCAGGACAGCTCAGCAGGCCTTGACCTCTGGGTGAATCACGCGGAAACGGACTGGACCCTTCCGACCTACGTTGCGGGGCTACTTCTGACGCTGCCTTCCAACGGCTTCGTTGCCTATAGCGACCCTGTATTCCATGGAACCGGCCTGTTTGCGTACACGGGGTACCATCCAGACACATACGACCCCGGCGCCACTCCTCCAGTCAAGGATCGCGTGGAATACGTATTGGTGCCTGGTCAATACGAGATGCTTGATCGCCGAGGCAAGGACCAGACATTCCCCTCTTTGGCGTCTGGATCACAACCTTTCCCGGACTCCGCGATGTTGAGCGAAGCTGCTGCCACGTTTTCCGCCGCCGGGCTTGGCGCGTCGGCGATCGACAACGCGCTCTTTGTGTCCAACCACGTGCACGGCATGCGCTTGTACGCCTACGACTCCAACATCTTTGATTTTCAGGGGACGACGCCCGGAGACCTCAGCAACCCGGTCGTCGTCGGCCTGGAAGTCTCGCCCATGGACAGCACAGCACTTACGATCGCGGCCCCGGAACGAGGACTGACTGCGAAGGTGGTGTATGACAATGGAGCCCGGCGCACAGTAACGTCGTTGGCTACTTGGTCGAGCAGCAATCCCACGGTCGCGTCGGTAAACGTGAACGGCGTCGTGGCGAGGCGCATTTCAGCTGGGGGCCCCATCACGATCTCGGCCAGCTACGGAGGCTTCTCCGGCAGCATCCAGGTGACCTGCCCGGCCAAAGCAGTTGTCGAACAACTAGAACTCAGCAGTCCTGCCCCGCATTCGTACGCGTTCGAGTGCCGGGTGGATGCGCCATGTCAGTTCGTCGAGCTCAGCTACAAGCTCGTCAATAGTCCCACTTTCACCAAGCAGGCCATGCATGGAGCTCCCAGTGGCAGAGCGTTCGGACTTGTTCTGGCGAACCTGCCGCCCGGCGATTACTTGTACTTCGTCACCGTGACTCCTCGCGTTGGCTTCGGCCCCGCGTTCAACTACCCGAATGCGACGGCCGGATTCACTGCCTACTGACCGGCCCGGAAATCGACTGGGCTACTCGCTTCGCTTCTCCGTGTAGGAAGGAGCCCCGATTGCCCGGTGGTCGTAGCAACGGCCACCGGGCATTTGTGTCGCTCGGCCACAGGGGCCTTGGAGCCCGCAGGCTCATGCATAGCTCGGAATGCCTGGGCCATCGCCGCTAGCGTGCCCGCGCCGGGACATGGTGGAAAGCTAGCCGGGCAGCTA
>JAKFYL010000034.1 GCA_021730845.1 Planctomycetota bacterium
CTGCGCCGCGATATCGGGTTGCTGCTCCGACGTCGACACGAGGGCATGCGCCTGTTGCAAGCCGTACGGATTGCAAGCGCTCCGCGAGAGTTCCTAGGGCGCCGGCAGCAGGCGCGACAATTGCTGGCGGGCCGGAGCGTGCGCCTGCGTGTCGACCATGAGCTCGGCTACCGGCGCCTGGAGCCTGGCGAGCTGGCCGAGCTGCCTGAGATGCTGGAGCTGGCGCTCGAGTTGCGTCACCGACGCACACCGATCCTGCATCGCATCACCCAGGCCCGGGCAGGCAAGCACCGCAGCTTGTTCGACTTGTTGTCCGATGTGGAACTAGATCGACAGCCGCGCTGGACCGACTTCGCCATGAGCGATCCCATCGTGGAGAGCGCCGTGGACTACCTCGCGACCATTCCGGTTCTGCATCGGATCGCTTTGGGTTTGTCCGTGCCGGCGCTGCCTGAGCAGTCGTTCCAGCACAGCCAGTTGTTGCACTTCGACGGCGAAGACTTCGCGCAGTACAAGTTGATGGTGAATGTCTCGGACGTCGGTCCGGACGACGGCCCCTTCAGCTGCTTCCCGGCTCACGTCAGCAGACGAATTACGCAAGCGCTCGGCTTCGACGTGCTGCGCCGCGTTCGCTCGCAGGCTGCCGCTGGCAACACGACCACGCCGCGCTTCCTCGACGAAGAAGCGTATCGTTTCGCCGAGCGCAAGGAACTCGTGGAACTGATCGGCCCGCCCGGCACGGCCATGCTCGTGGACACGTCGCGTTGCCTGCACTTTGGCTCGCGCATTCGATCAGGGCGCGAACGATTGCTGCTGGCAGTCGTCTTTCAACGCTTTCACATGGTCAACCCGTCTCCCAGCAACGTCCTCGATCCCCGGCGCTTTGCAGGGGACTCGCTGCGCACTCGGCTGCTGGCCCGTCGGCAAGCCGTCGCTCCAGGAACTTTCTATCCCGAGCCATCGCTGGAAACCCCGGGTCCCAAGTATGCGCTGGGAAGCGCGCCCGTTTAGCGGCGTCGCGGCGATCGGTCTCGACTTGGTGCCTACCGACGGAGCCACGTTCCGTAGTTAGCCCGGACTTCCTTGCGGCACTCTGCCGCGCCTAGGACGCCTTAGTGTTTCGACGGGACGCCAAAGGCGGCAAATGTAAAACCGGCGACCGTGGTGTCGCTGGCGCAGCCGTTGCTGACGACGACGTCCACCGTGTCACTGGGCAAGTGGAAGCTCGATCCCGCTCCCGCCACTGGACCGGGGAGCGCGTGGGCAGGTGTCACGACTTTCAGCGTCGTGGAACTGACGAAAACAGTCGCCTGCGGCATGGTCCCGTCGAAGAAGACAATTGTAGTGGGGGAAAAGCCGGTGCCTGTCACGACCACGGTCGTTCCACCCCTCGCGCTCCCTACTGCTGGATTCAAGAACGCGATGGTGGGCACCGTGCAGGTGGGAAGCGCTCCTAGGTCGGCGCGAGTACCGTCTTCGTCGTAGGAGGACTCCGGATCGCCAGCATCGATGCACGGAGAGCCAGGATTGAGGTGGAAGTTGCCGTTGGCCGAGTCAACGAATTGCGGGTCTTGCGAGAAGTTCCCTAGTCCAGGCCAGGAGCCCTGGATGTCCGAAAAGGTCGCGGAAAAACTCGCCGGCCAGATCGATTGAGTCAGTGCTACAGCGGGAGCAGTAGGTGCGGAATTCAGCCAGAGGATGTCCTGGAGGCTGATTGCGGTTGAAATTTCCTCTTCTGGGGTAGGTGCGTCGATGTGAATCCCTCCGCCAAATAGGTCGGCCAAATTGGCAGCAACCGTGTTGTTGCTCATTCGAACTGCATTGGACGCTCGCACATCAATCCCACCTCCAAGGCCACTGCCGGCGAACGTCGCTTGCGCCCGATTTGAGAAGATCAGGTTCCGGTCCAGGATGGGTCCCGACTGGTAGGCCGCAATCCCACCGCCGCGCGGCGCGCGATTGCCCGCGATCGTATTTCCCGCCACCCTCGGTGCGACCCGGTAGTCGACAAAGATGCCGCCACCTCCGCGCGTCGCAAACGTGGCCGTTCCCGCAATATTGTCCGTCACGATGTTGCCTTCGATCAGGACATCCTCTGCCCTGCAGTAGATGCCTCCGCCATCCTGAGCCGCACTGTTTCCCGAAATGGTGTTCCCAATCACGTAGGCTCCGTTGGGCGTTGCACCGTCTCCGACGAGATTCAGGCCGCCACCGTGGATGCGGCCCGTATTGTTGATGATCAGGTTGTTGCGTATGACGGGTTTCCCGTAGTGACCCGAGAACGAATAGATCGGACTCACCCAGCAGTTGATGCCCTCGATGACGTTGTCTTCGATCGTGGGGGAGCACACTCCGAAGGGGTAAGTGCGGTCGACATAGATCGCGCCACTGTCCAGAGCGGCGCTCTTGATCTTGAAACCACGAATGCCCGCTGCGCCGGACACATCTTGAAACTGAATCAGAGCACCGGTCGAGTGGTGCAGCACGGTCGCCTCCGGGCCGGCCGTGCTGGCGATCATCACGTCCTTAGCGTGTACCTTCAGTGCTGGCGCGAACGCGCCGAAATTGGCCGGAATGGTGTAGTTCCCCGGAGTCACGAGGATCGTCGTCCCTGAGACCGCGGCGTTGATCGCGTTCTGCAGGTTGGTGTACTGGCCCGGGAAATACAGGAAGGCGTGCTCGTCCGCGCCCATGTCGACAGCCCCGTGAACTACGCGCGGGTCGCCGGAATAGTCCTTCGCCGGGAGGCCGGGTACGGAAGCGTTGCCGGTATCGATGCACGGCGAAGTCTGCGTGAGCTCAACCTTGCCGTTGCCGAGGTCGACAAAGGATGGGTCGAGCGCGATGTTTCCAACTCCCGTCCAGCCCCCCTCCACATCGCAGTAGCTGACAGAAAGCAAACTGCCCTGCGCCGAAATGGAGGCGCCGGCGACAGCCATGTTGCCCCACAGGATCGAGTTGGTGAGTGACCCCGATCCGCCGGATTGCAGACCGACTCCACCGCCAAGATTCGCTGCGTTGTTGCTTGCGATGGTGCACTGCAATAGACGTGGGGAAGCCGACGACGCGTACACCCCACCGCCCTGATCCGTTGCGAGATTGGCTAGGACAATCGCGTTGGTGATCTGGCTCGCGTTGCCACTCAGCAGGGCCAATCCACCACCTTGGGCCGCTTGGTTTCCCAGGCAGGTGATCGCGTTTACGTCAGGCCCTGGCCCATCGATGGTGAGGCCGCCGCCTGTGGTAGAAGCGATGTTTCCGGTGAGGCTGGCTCCATCGAGAACAACGCCCGGCGCCGCAGACAGGTACGCCCCGCCGCCACTGCCAGCCTGGTTCTCTACCAACGAAGCGCTAGCCAACTTCGGAGAAGTGGCCGCTGCGAACAGGCCCCCGCCGCGCTGTGCTGCGCTGTTTTGCAGCAACACGGTCCCAGAAAGGTCGGGAGTCGAAGCCTCCAAGACCGCTATGCCGCCGCCATCCGCACTCGCGGAATTGAATTTGACCACGAGGCCAGAACTCGCGCCTGCCGAGCCGCTGGCGAAGTACGCACCTCCGCCGACAGTCGCCGAATTAAGCTGCAAAGTGCAGTCGACAAGTTTTGGCGCGGCACCGGCTCCGCAGTACAGGCCGCCGCCATTGGAGGCTTGGCAGTATTCGACGATGCAGTTGCGGATGTTGGGCGAGCTGTTGAGGCATAAGATTCCACCGCCGGAAACCGCCGATCCACTCCGCAGCGTAAACCCGTCTAGAACGGTTCGAGCATCTTCGCCGTTCAGAAAGCGCACACAGGACCCTCCTTGGCCCGCGTCCACGTAGGTCACGGCCTTCCCGCCCGAACTGGCAACGCGCAATTGCTTGCCCAAGAAGTCGAGCGTCTCGTAGTACGAGCCTGGGAGCACCAAGATGCTATCGCCGTCCACCGCGACCTGGACGGCTTGCTGTATGGAAAGGAACCCAGTGGCAGGCGATTTTCCGTCGTGGTTCGGGCCTGCGGCCGAATCATTGACGAACCAGCCATGCAGTCCCTGGTTGGCGCAGATAGAAACCGTCTGGGGTGCTACCGGGACGTTTGTGCCGCGCACCTGGACGCGCCAAAGCCCAGGCTTGGGATGACCGACCCATACCTGTTCCAGGTTGTTGACGTGGTCCTCTTGATTGCGCACGGCCCTGTCGCTGGGTATCCCAGGGTTCAAAGTCCAGGGGAAAGCCCGCAGGCCATCGGGATCCAAGACAACCAGATCGATGTCGTTGACGAGTGTATTCAGAACGCCGGGCGCGGCGGGAGGATCATCCCAGGCGATTGTGCACTTGAAAGGTTCCGCCGAAGTCGAGACCCAGATCCCCAGTTCGTGCGAGGTGCCCTGGGAGATGGCAACCTCCTGCAACCCGCCGGCTCGGAGTGTGTCAATCGCCGGTTGAATGCGCACGGACCCGTAGCCCGTCTGAAAATCCGGCCCCGGAGTCATTGTGTCCGCAGCCGTGTGTGCAAACAGCGCCTTGACCGACGAATTGAGCAAGTCGGGCGAACCTGGATTTCGTGCGCGGTGATCTTCAGCGACGAGTGCGCTCATGCCAGTCACTGCCGGAGCCGCTGCCGAAGTCCCACCCGCGTATTCGTAATAGCCACCCGTGTACCCAAGGTAGCTGAGCGTGAAGATCGAAACCCCCGGCGCCACGATGTCCGGTTTCGTTCGGCCGTCGTCGCTAGGCCCCCAGCTCGAAAAACTGGTGACTCCGTCGTTGAGGCCGTCGACGGCGCCTACGCAGATCGAGTTCTTGGCGTTCGCGGGGGGGGACAGCGAATCATAGCCTGGAATAGGAAAGCACGGTCCGTTTGGCAATGCGCTACGTTCGTTGCCGGCACACCATACATTGACGATCGGCTTGCCCAGCACACCACGGGTTATAGCGTCATTCAGGTTGTCCGTGACCCCATAGGCCCCGTACCAATTGCATGGTCCTCCGTTGAGGTACATGTTCGAAGTCAGCGAGGCATTGGCGCTCACCACTCCGTGGTTGTTGATTGCTGCGGAGTAGTCGGCCTGAATGTCATAAGAATTGAGATAAAATCCCCCCAAAAAACTATCTAAGGCGAACGATTCAATTCTCACCGCAGGCGCCATTCCACGGAAGTTTCCGGCTCCAAAACTGGATGGACCTGCCCCAACGATTCCGGCGACAAATGTCCCGTGATTGATTTCAAAGGGACAGCACTGCGCGTAGTTCAGGAATGGATCGTGATCGACCAAACGGCCCCCGAAATCGGGGTGTGGGCTCCAAGCGGCTCCGTCGTAGACCATGACCGATATGCCGTTCCCCTGGAGCCCATACGGCGCGGACTGAACTGCGTCCACTGTGCACCGCCAGCGAGTGAAGTCGTTAGCTGGCTGCAATCTCGGAAGTGCGGGTTCGATCCAACTTACTTC
>JAKFYL010000381.1 GCA_021730845.1 Planctomycetota bacterium
GGCCCCCAGCTCATGGCAGCTTGTGCGCCACTGGACTGCGGAGGAGTGAAACGGAATAGACCCGCAGCGCCCGGCTGCACGCACATGCCCCCGTCGCCGAAGGGAGTTGGCGCACCGTAGGCGCCGCCCATGAACAGAATCCCGGGCTTGTTGGGAGGCAGCCAACGCGCCTCGATCCGGAGCACGTCGCTGGCAACGCTGCTCGAGCCTCCAGCCGACAAGATGGCGCCGTATCCAAGCGAGTGCCTGCAGCCGCCAAAGTCGTCGACGTTGCCGCAGGTTCCGCCCATGGGGCAGGAACAGAACTGAGTTGCGTCCGGCGCGAGGTCGAAGAGGTAGGCGGAGCCTGATTCACAGATTGGATTCGATGAACACGCGTCGTCGTCAGTGATCGCACCGATCAGCACCTTCGATCCTTGGACGGAAACGGAGTAGCCCAGAAGATCACTGCTTGCGCCGTCTGGGGCAAGCGCCTTGCCAATCAGTTGCCAATCATTGCCTACTTTTTCATACATGTAGGCCGAGCCGCACGAAACGAGGCCGTTTTCTGCGTCCGTGATCGCACTGACTGCAGCGATACCGGCGCTGAGCGAAATACTGAACCCAAGCCCAAGTTGACTTCCCGGATCCGGTGCCAGTAGTTCTCCCGACTCCTCCCATTGAGATCCACGCAGTACGAAAGTGTAAGCGGCACCGTCCTCTCCGAGGCTGTGTTTGTGGTGATTGGCGGATACCAGCAAATCGCTCCCCTCTATGTCCACGTCAAACCCAAAGTAACTGAATGGGGTCGGATCGCTGGCCCGCAGTTTTTGGCGTTGCACCCAGGTCGTGCCTTCGCGTTCAAAAACGTACACAGCACCGATGTCTTCGCCAATCGGCGGGGGGGCAATCTCGTCCGCATGCGCTCCAACTACAATGACATCGCCATCCACATCCACAGATTTTCCAAAGCTGTCTCCTAAGGCAGGGTCCCCAGCAACCAGCGCTGCGGTCTCTACCCAAGATCCGCCTTGAAGCTCGAACACGTAGGCGGAGCCGCAATGGTTCTGAAACCATGAGTTGTCCTCTTCGCCTATCACGATCACGTTGCCGTCGATCGCAGCGCTCAACCCAAAAGATTCGGTCGCTGGCGAAGCCCAGTCGCTGGGAACGAGTTTTTGGAAATGCACCCAGGTGCCGCCTTCACGCCGAAATACATGCGCTGAACCCTTGCCGAAGCCCGCACCGACGCCCTCAAACGGCGCAGTTGCCACCAGCCAGTCACTCGTGCCCGCCAAAGCAGTGCCGAAAACAACTCCAAACTGGATTGTCGGAGCTTTAATTTTTTGCATGAAAATGCTCCCGACCGGCGTTCTTTCGAACACGTAGACGGCCCCGGACTGACTCTGCACGTCGTCATCGTAGGGCGCGGACACGAATACCCAGCTGGGTAGTAGTACACATTGCAACCCAAACTGATCACCTTGCTCTGCGTCTGGAGCGATCAGCTTTTGGCTGAGCGTTTGGGAAGCCCCGACGCTTGGCAAGGCGCTTGCAGCCAATAGCGCCAGCACCGCATGGGCTGCACGAACCATCCCCAGCCGGTGCCTGTGACCCCCAGTTCGCGAGACAATGAGGCTATTCATTGGACCCTCACGATGCACTGCGCGGTCTGACTGGCTCTAAAGCCTGCCAAGTAGCCCGCCGCGCCGGTGGTCCCGAGCGGAACGAACGACATGCCGACGATGTGAGCGTCCGTGTCGCTCTTGACGCTCACCCAAGGCCCCGTGCCTTGCTTCACCCAGACTCGGCCGCACATGCCGCCCACCCATACGTCACCCGTGTTGGGTGCCACTTCGACTTCCTCGAGGATCGGTTTGTCGACGAGGTCTTTGCCAGTCAGGCACGCTGTAAACCCGTTGGGATTGGCTACCTCCGTCAGGGCGCCAAACGTGCCACCGCTGGCGGTGGCAGTTAGCACGATGCCCTCGATGACGTTGTTGACGCGCTCTTCGCCGACGGCCCAAGCGGCATTGCCAGCGATCTCGACGTCCAAGATGCTGGTAATGGTCACTCCGGACGGCAAGGCAAGCGCCGTCCAAGTGAACGATCCACCACCCAAATCGGTGTACTGGTAGATCGCGCCACGGATGGCACCATTCGCATCGGGTCGCCTGCCGGCGAAAAGGCCGGTGCTAGTGTCCACGAATGCGACACCTTCAAGCTCGAACTCGCTAAGGGTTGCCAAAGATTCCGGCGCGATTTGCCGCCAACGTTGCCCTCCATCGATGGACCTGAGGATTAGACCGCCTTGCCCTACGCTCCAGAAAGCGCCGCTTGGCGTGCGCGTCACTTCAAGAAGCGCTTTTCCGTTCATGAAGGCAGGATCCGCAGTGAAAGCCGGGCTCGTAGACCATCCGAATGCCCCCCCATCGCCGGTGTAGTAGATCTGAGGATGCGTGGATCCAGTCGCGCCTGGGTCGACGGGGTCGCCTACCGCCACTCCGATCTGGCCGTTTGGCTCAAACTCGATCGCCCAGAAATTTCCGGCGCTGAGAGGGTTGTTCGGTTGAGGGGCTTGGATGTTCCAAACGCTGCCCCCGTTTACCGTCTTGGCAATGCGAAAGAACTGTCCAACGCGCCAGCCGAAGGAGTCGTCCTTAAACCACACATCCTGAATGCGGTGGGGCTCTCCAACGATTTCGAGCCCCCCGTTCGCGACCGCGTTCACCCAAGTGTTGCCTCCATCCTGTGATTCTCGCAAGTGCCCGCCTTCGCCGCCGATGGTGCCGAACTTCGTGCCGTTAGCTCTGGTCACCGCCTCGGCTCCGATCAGCGGGAACACGACCGCACCGGGCGTAGGTGGCACCGGAGCCGCGAATACGGATCGATCCTCCCAGATGCCAGTCGCCGGATTGCGAACCACATGCTGCGCGTTGTAACCCGCCGCGATCGCCGAGTTGTCGCTGTCGAAGATTCCTACCCCGTACAGCGTCCGGAAAGACGTGTGCCGATTGAGATCGGTCGAGCTCTGGTCGTTTGGATCGTCCGTGTATGCCGGTAGGTTGTGACACCATGTGCAGGGCGGACCACCTGCGCAGTTGTTGCATTCGTGGACTTCCTTGGTCCATGTGGTGCCGTCGTCCGCTGAAGCGAAAATCATGCCCGTGAACGTGCCGATTCCACCAACCAGCAAAGCCAATTTCGGATCTGTCTTCTCGCTGATCTCGATGTCCCATGCCTCGTACCACGACGGGTGTGAGCCGCATATGTCGCATTCCAAGCCTTGGAGTGGATGACCAGCGCTCCCGCACTGTCCGGAGCCACAAAGGCTGGTGACGTCCCAGACTTGTTTCCAAGAGGCTAGGTGCGGGTCCACGCCGGGATCGGGGTAGAGGTTTCGAAAGATGATCCCGGGCTGGCCCGTGAGCAGCCCTATCCGTGTGCCGTCCGCGCGAACGACGATATCGATCGCGTACATCTCGATCGGCTCCAAGTCGAACGAATACGGCGCGCCAGTGAAATCCACGGGGATCAACTCCGTCCATGAGGCGCCACCGTCATCGGTGTGCCAGAAGGAATGAACGCCCACCATCCAGCCTTCCGTGGAACTTAGAAAGTGAATGTCGTACAGCTCTTCGTAGGGGTCGTTGCCATTGCGTCCAATTCCTGGTGCTTGATTGGTGATGCGCGGACAGGCGAGAGTCCAGGTCGCGCCGCCATTGACCGTCTTGAGCACGATGCCGCCTTGCCCAACTGCCCAGCCTTTTGAGCTGTCCAAGAAGAAGGTGCGGTGCAGGGTGTCCTTCGCGTCCGCCGGAGTAGTTTGGAAGTTCCACTCACCACTAGCAGGATCGCGATGCCGGATGCGACCCCCGTCTTCCGCGGTCCAGGCTTCGACGCCGGTAGCGGTGTCGAGAGCGAATGTATCGAAGGAAAGTCCCGCCCAGCGGTGGTCTCCATCCTGGGCAATGGAACGCGAAGCCAAGGGAATAAATCCGATCGTCGCTACAAGTGCGATCCTAATTGCGCGAGTGCGCGAGTGCGCGAGTGCGCGAGTGTGAGATGCGAGATGCGAGATGCGAGAACATGCAGGTCTCCTGCGTCTGTGATTCGACCGAGTTGAGAACCGAGTGCGACCACCCAACTCGAGGGAAGGGATGCGTGGCCACCTCGGACACGATTTAGGCTACCCCAACCGTCCGAACTCGGTAAGGTGCAACAGCTGAATCGGTGACATGCCTCTTTGCTCGCCACTTCATCAGGCGGCATTCTCACTGCCCCCTTGCGGGGTAGTTTCTTGTGCACTCGTCAGGAAAGACGTTTCCGCAGACCCGCCCTGGGACTAGCTACTTCCCAGAATCGGAACCCCGCGCTAGGCGCTTGGCCCAGCGCGGGTCCAAGGCGCGCGCTACGGGCAGACCGCGAACACCAGACCGTCGGTGAGCCCGACCGTTTGGGCTGCGGCAGGGTCGCGGAACCAAATTTGGCTGTGGATCGCTGCGCCGGGAACCACCAGCGGACCGCCGCTGGGCTGAGCCACGTAATCCGCCAGCGTGTAGCTGAACGAACCGGAACAAGCAGCCACGCCGCCGGTGGGCTTGACGTCCATGCGATACAGCCCGGGATTGACACACAGGGTTCCGCCGAAGAACGGCTGGCTGGCGGGGCCGGTCGTTCCAAAGAACATGAGTCCGTTCTTGCCGGCTTCCAGGTTGAGCCCGCTTACGACGAGATTGGTGGGATTGGACAACGTAGCTTGGCCAGTGGCCGAGATCTGCGGTGTGCAGCCGCTGGAGGAAACCAGCGCCGTGCAATAGTTGGCCGGCGAACTGACCTCGCACGTGATCTGCATGCTGGCAAAGACCACGCCCAGCGGATTGAACGGACCGTCGTCGACGGTCCAGTTGAACACTTGCAGACCGGAAAAGTTGTACGTTCCCAGCGCGTCAAAGATGTTCAGCGAGGGAAGCGTCGCTCCGCCGTAGGTTACGGAAAACTGGCTGAGGAAGGGCCCAAAGACTCCTGTCTGGTTGATCGGAACTCCCGTGGGGCCGGCCGTATCCCTGGAAAGGAAGAAACCATCCACGGCGGGGTCGTTGTTGCGCAGCACGAAGTAGGGCACGTCGCCTGGCGGGAAGGGGCTGGCGAGCGACATGGTGGCTGTTCCGAGTTTCAATTGGAACGAACTCGCGTCGATCACGTATCCGCGAGTGGGAAAGGTGCCGTTGTTCTGGAAATTGGTCGAGTCCAGCAGAAACGTAAGCGATGCCGGGTCCCCCGGATTTGCGTCGCCCAGCGGCGGCGGGTTGATCTGGTTGAATTCGACGCTGCCAAGGACGGTGACGCGCACGTCTCCAGCCGCGTGGCCAGGAGTTGCCAAGTACGCAGCGCACAGCAGTGCTGCCGCGGACTTGGGAAGGACACAGTGATGTTGCAT
>JAKFYL010000112.1 GCA_021730845.1 Planctomycetota bacterium
ATCCTCGGCGGCGGCATCGTTCTGGCGATGCAGAAGAAGAAGGACGCCGGCCCATCCGCGGATGCAGCCAAGCAGACCAGCGCCGCAGAAAAGCCGTTTTCCGACCTGGGCGCCGATCGATTCGCCCACAAAGCGAGCAGCGAGAGCGACAAGCCCGCGCCGTTTTCGGGAGCCGGCGCGCTGGATCTCGAGTCCAACGAAACTTGGAAGAAGGCTTTGGCTCTAGCCGCCGAGGGCGAAGCTCTGTGGCAACAAGTCTCCGATGCCAAGACCGACAACGACCGCACAGCGCTCAACGAGGTCGGACGCAAAGCCAAGGAGAAATTCGACGCGGCCTTCAGCTCGACGGCACTGCTCGAGGAGGAGTTGCTCGAAAAGCACGGCGATTCCAGCCCCAGCGTTCGAAGCATGGTCAAGACGCGTTCGCAGTGGGTCAAGCGTCTGGACTGGCTGCTCAAGCACACCGGCCGGTGACAAGCGCGGGCGATATCCGCGCACGGCGAGCCTTGGTCACGGGCGCTTCGTCGGGCATCGGCGAGGCTGCCGTGCGCCGTCTGGACCGCGCCGGATACCGCGTGGCGATGCTCGCGAGACGCAAGGATCGCCTGCAGCAAATCGTGCAATCCCTGCCAAACGGGGCGGGGCACCTCATTCTCGATGGTGACGTAACCGACGCGCCGTTTCTCTCGCGAGCGCGCGCGCAAATCGAGGCCGATTTCGGCGCCCTCGACTTGCTGGTCAACAACGCTGGCCAGGGCTATCGCGCTTTGGTGGCGGACCTAGATGCCGATCAGACGCGCGCGGTGATCGCGACCAACGTGCTGGGCCCGCTCTTCGTGTGCCAGCAGATGCTTGAGCTCTTGCGGCGTGGGAATCGTCCCGTTTTGGTGCAAGTTTCGAGCGTGGTCGCCGGCCGCGGAGTGCCAGGTCAAGCAGTGTATTCGGCTAGCAAAGCCGCGCTATCCTCGATTTCGCAGGCTCTGCGCTTGGAATGGGCCGAGGCCGGCATCGCCGTGTGCGACCTGCGTCCCGGACTGACGGCCACCACGTTTTTCGAGGCCCAAATCAATCCCGCAAAGCTGCCCCAACCCGATCTGGCGCATGCGGATTCCGCCGAGCGCGTGGCCGCGGCCATTCTCGAACTCGACGCGCGGCCGCGGCCCGAGCTGTGGCTCAATTCCAAGTGGCGTTGGCTCCAAGCGCTGGGAGTGTGGTGGCCGAAAACAGCCGACCGCATCGCGGCGCGCCGTCTCATGGGGCAGACCAAAGCTCCAAAGCCCTGAGCGTAGACGAACGCGAGACTCTAGAAGCACAGACCCCATGTTCCGCTTGGCGTACAACACCAATGGCCTGGCGCATCACCGCCCAGTCGAAGCGCTCGCGCTCCTGGCGGAGATCGGATATCGCGGCGTCGCGATCACGCCGGATGTCGGTCCGCTGGACCCGCTAGCGCCGGATGCGAAAACCGTGCGCGCCGTGTTCGAACGCGCGCGCGAACTGGGGCTCGAGCTAGCCCTGGAAACCGGTGCGCGCTACCTGCTTGATCCACGCGTCAAGCACAGTCCGACCTTGCTGGATGGCGACCCCGCGGCGCGCCAGCGCAGAATTCACATGCTACAAGCGTGCGTACAATTGGCGCACGACCTGGGCGCCAAGGTCGTTTCCCTGTGGGCCGGCGCGAGCCAGGATGGCCTATGCGCCGACGCGCGCACGCCAGCAGAAAAAGCACACCAACCGGCGCTAGAGGCAACATGGCAACGCCTCGTCGATGGTCTAGAACAAGTACTCGATCGCGGACGCGAGCTCGGCATCCAAATCGCCTTCGAACCCGAACCCGGCATGTTCGTGGAACGCCCCGCGGGCTACTTGGAACTCAAGCAGCGCCTCGGAGCGCGCGGCCAGGAGCTGGGACTGAGCCTGGACATCGCCCACCTGCTGTGCACCCAAGACCTGCCGGTGGAACGCATGCTGCGCGAACTCGCTCCCCATCTAGTGCATGTCTCCATAGCCGACATCCGCGGCGGCGTGCACGAACACCGCATGTTCGGCGAAGGCGAACTCGACCTCGCTGGCACGCTGAACGCCCTAACTCACGCCGGCTTCACCGGCCTAGCCGCAGTCGAACTACCCCGCGACAGCCACCGCGGCCCCCTCGCAGCACGAGAAGCCTGGCGCCATCTTCAGGCGGCGCTACACCACAAGCCGGGCAGATAGGGAGTACAGCGGCGCGAGGTGTCCTCCGGCTACTCTCAGCCCGCCGTTCTTGGGCCGATAGCGTGGGTTTCCATTAGTCAGGCGTCGCGATAGCAAACGACATTGCTTCTGATTGACCCGACTCTAGATCAAAGGTTGCCTCGCCCCGCCCATCGACTGGTCTAGGGGAATCGACGGCTACCTCATACCGGCCTGGTGGACAGTACGGGAGTTTGTACGGCGGCTTGGAAAACCCTATGTAATTCATAACGCCTGGGCTGCCGCTTGCAGAAAGCTTTGTAATTCGAAACGTCGCCCTGCCGTCATATGCCATTCCTGACTCATTGACCAACCGTGCTTCCATGGAACCCACCCCCTCTATGTTGAACGACAGGTCAACCAGCCCCTGCAGATCCACAAACTTGGATGGCGCCTTCGACACCGGCACCTGAAAGAATGGCGAACAGAACAAAAGAGGCTCTCCTGCATGTTTAGTGGAAGCACGGACGGGGGGGTCCTGCGCTGTCGGGGCGTGAAACAAGCCTCGTGAGCTTGGACCGCGGCTCCTTGGATGTGTTCGTTCGTTGCGCACGAGAGTGCGGGCTACCCTGCGGTTGTCTAAACACAAAAGGCAACTGCTCCCCCATGCGCGCAACTACTCTACTCGGAAAGATCTTCGGACTAAAGCAAACCCGCATCCAGGGGGTAACCATCGACGCCCAGGGGCTCGTGGTCGACGTAGCGCCGACCACGCGCCTGCCGTACTGCTCGTCCTGCGGTCGCCGTGTTCGAAGCGTTCATGATCGATACGAAGACCGCCGCTGGCGCCACCTGGACCTCGCGGCTCTGCGTGTGTGGCTTCGCTACGCGATCCGGCGCGTGGACTGCCCGCGCTGCGGAGTGGTCGTGGAACTGGTGCCCTGGGCGGAGAACCAGTCATGGTTCACCTACGAGTTCGAGGAGCAGGTAGCGTACCTCGCGCAGGGCTCCGACAAGACGACGCTGAGCGCCCTCATGCGGGTCAGTTGGAGGACTGTCGGTGCGAACATCGAGCGCGTGCTCCCGCGCCATCAGAAGACAGACCTCCTTGATGGTCTGACACACATCGGCGTGGACGAACTCAGCTACCGCCGCCATCACGAGTACGTCACCGTAATCGTCGACCATGTGAAGGGCGGCGTGGTGTGGGCTCAGCCCGGCAAGAACGCCCAGACACTCAACGCCTTCTTCGAGGAACTGGGCCCGGAACGCTGCGCGCAACTTGAGGCCGTCACTCTGGACATGTCTGCTGCATACCTGAAGGCCGTCACCGAGGCCTCGCCCCAAGCGCGAGTCATCTTTGACCGCTTTCACGTACAAAGGCTCGCCCACGACGCGCTCGATCAAGTCCGGCGTGAAGAGATCCGCGAGGCGGACCCCGAAGTCAGGGCCGAGCTCAAGAAATCGCGTTTCGCGCTGCACAAGAATCCCTGGAACCTCTCGACTATCGAGTCTGCCAAGGTCGCCCAGGTACAGAAAGCCAACCAGCCGCTCTATCGAGCCTACCTGCTCAAGGAGAGCCTCGCTAGGATCCTTGATGGACGCCAGGTCAACGTCGCCAGAAAGAAGCTCTGCGAGTGGGTCAGTTGGGCAAGCCGATCGAGGCTGCAGCCATTCCAGAAGCTGGCTGGCACCGTTCGCAGTCACCTCGAAGGAATTCTTGCGTGCTTTGCCACGGGACTGTCGAACGGACGAACCGAGGGGCTCAATGGAAAGATCCGAACGATCACGCGCCGCTCCTACGGGTTTCACAGCGCAGCCAGCCTCATCTCGCTTATCTTCTTGTGCTGCTCAGGCATCGTGCTGCAACCTGTGCACCGATGACGATTTCACTTCCACTAAACATGCAGGAGAGCCTGGTTTTTTAGGGTCATGGCAGTGGAGATATAGTTATAGGCGACCAAGCCGCAATTGGTGGTCGCTGGGAAGAAGATTGAAATGTATGGATGCCAGCAGCCCCCTGATGCGCTCCCACGCCACGAACTGTTCCCACTACGAGCTCCCATCCAGTATTTCCGGACCTCCGGATCGACAATCCGGGCTACTGGACCTCCAGGCGGCCCATTCTCTGGTCTGGGTTGGACACTAGGGGGATCGCGCAAAAGGTTTGCGTGCGAAGCCCGGTCTCGGAGGTAGTCGGTCTCTACAGTTAGATGTACCCCGGCGACGAGGGCGGTTGCCGGAATTCGCGCGCTTTCTCGAAATTGGAACCGCAAGCCGAACTTAGTACTTTGCGTCCGCCCCTTAACGCGAAATGCGCGTCTTGGCCAGCTGCGTGCCCAGCTCCTGCCGCGGTATCGATCCTCCTGACCGTGCCGCCTCGGTTTGGCGAATTGGAACGCACCGCAAGCGGCCTTCGAAGCAGGGTGTCGCGGCTCACAGTCCCTTCGACTACTCCACGAAGTCTCCGCTTCGTGCGCGCATCTCACAGCCCTTCGTGGCCCAGTAAGGCCCTCAGTGCTGGGTCGGGGCCTTGCCTGCCAGCGCCGACTACAGGTCCCATAGCGGCCGCGGCCAAACGCTGCGCGACCAATACTTTGCGAACGATGCGGGGGGCGCCAAGACACCAATAACGATCGCATCCGTCCACCGTAGCCGTTGCGGGATCCGGCCCGCTGGTTTCCGCCGCGACTCGAGGTCGCGGCGGAAACAACTACCCAGCGTCTCTACCTAACCTTGAGCAGTAGCAACTGACCGTCTTCGACGGTGTTCGGGGCGGGCGCGGTGGTCGGGCCGTGCGCCTGAACGTCGAACAGGAAGGACCCTTGTCCAAAGAGGCTGGCAGCCGGAATGATTCCGCTGGTTTCCCAGACGCCGGGACCGACCGCGATTCCGTCCCTGCCGGGAGGATCTAGTTCAACGACGCGGCTGGCCGAGTTCACGTCGATGCCTTGGGTTCCAGTCAGGTCGAAGCGCCAGATCGATCCGTCGCGGCCCTTGGCGGCCATCACGAGTCGCGACTCCGTGGTTCCGTCTTCTTGGATCATCAAATGCGAGCTGTCGACTCCGATGTTGTCCGGGCTCAAGGCCGTGTCGCCGCCGGCCGCGACGATCTGGTCGGCATTGACAAGCAAGGACAGCGTCGCTGGCCCAGCGGGATTCGTGGCGTCCAGAACCAGCGAATAGACCCGGCCTAGGACGTTGGCGCCCGCGGCGCCACCAGTCGTCACGAAGAAATACTC
>JAKFYL010000278.1 GCA_021730845.1 Planctomycetota bacterium
GGTTCGTCTTGAGGCAGGAACACCTTGAAGCTGCCGTCGGGCATCGTCTTCCCAACGGCTCCGGCCCCTGACGATTTCGGCCAGCCCAATAGCCTTGCACCGTCAATGGGCATCCCCGTGTCGTCGACGATGATGCCACTTAGAGTTGGCGCCGGACGGAGCACGAAGTCGACCCGATCAGCGAACGCGTTCAGCGAAACGTCGATTGGGCTTCGAAACTCGGACAGATAGCCCTCGGCCTTGGCGTTGATGCCGATCGGACCGGCTGGCAAGTGTCCGACAACAAAGTTTCCGTACGCATCACTCGTCGCGTCGCGCCCAATCGTGCGGCCACGTTCGCTGCCGGGTACCAGGCTCGCATCCACGATCGGCGTTCCAAATTCGTCGCGCACACTGCCGCGGATTGCGCCCGTGGTCGCCAAGCGAATCGTACCCAGATTGTTTTCGCCCGCACCCAGTTTTGCTCTCGATTCGGCGCGAGTGCCTCCGAAAAGCACGCGTGCCGAATCGTGAAACGGGCCTGGTTCGAGCGTGAGCGAAGTACTTTCCGCGGTCGGAACGGGCGTTTCGAACCGAAACAGTCCATCGGCCGCCGTCGTCATTTCCCAGCCGCGCAAATCGTACTTTCCAGGCAGGCGCGGTACGTCGACGCCTTGCGCCCAGACCTTCCACGCAGACAGGCGGACGACGACACCCGCAAGCGGACGCTCGTCGCCGTCGACGACGAGGCCGAAAACTGTGCATGGGTGATTCGTTTGCTCAAGATCCGCCGGCCGCGCCGGCTCCGAGACGACCGCGCGCTGTACCTGCTCCGGCTCAGAACTCTCCTGCGCGAGCGCTGCGAGCTCTGGACCGGACGCAACCGCAATCTCTGGAGCAGGAGCAGCACGCTCCGTTCCCGCAACAGTGGCAACACGATCAGAACTGGCGATCCACACGAGCCCGATCACGATCAGAGCACACAGCGCGATCAACGGGATCAATTTGCGCACAACTTCTCCTTGGCGTGACTGTCAGCCTTCAAAGAAGCAGCTTGGCATCCATGCACAGTGCTTTGGCCCGCTATCTCTGCCATACAGGTCGCCCCTTGGACGTCCTATTGGTCCCGATTCAAACGAGACAGCTTTCCACTTGCTCCAAGCTCCAAGCCAGCCACCGAACGCCTGCATCGGTAGTTCCCCTTACAGCCACAGGCGCAATTCTCTCAAGCAATCGAAAAGGTCAACCAAAACACCATGTACCGGTAGCCAACCACGATTGGCAGCGTCGCGGCGCACAGAACCACAGCCTTGACCGCCGCCATCGCGGGCTCGGCCACTTCGAATCGGCGCAGCGCGAGAAACCACCAGGGCGCTGCCAGCCCCATCACCAGGGCGCTAGCTTGGAACTCCGAGACTCGCATCGCCGCGAGCAACGCGGCGAGTGGCAACAGCAGAAACGCGATCTGAAAGGCGACGAAGTGTGTTGCCAGCACGAGCTGTTCGACGAATCCGCGCTTGCCTCGCATCGAAAGTAGGCTCAAGACCAACGCATAGGCAGGGATCATCACGAAGATGAGCGAGCGCGACAAGCTCTCCGCTCTCGAGTCGAACCGCTCACGGTAGGCGGAACGCTCCTCGGAACTCTGCGCAAGGTGATCCGAAACGACCCGCTCGAGGTGCGCGCTGTAGAACTGGTTCGACGTCTGCAGATCCAAAGTCGAACGAAACGTGTTCGTTGGGAAATACGGCTGCAGCAAGAAGTAGAACAAGTTCGCGACCAAGAAGATCTGCACCGGCCGCATGGTCCGAACGCGCGCACCCCGGCAATACTCGAGCGCCAGGTAACCGGGCTTCGCGACCAGCAGAAAGAACGAGCGCAGAAACCGCCCGTCCAAGTTGAACAAGCCGCCCGCGAGCTGGCCCAATTGCGCGCGGATCGTCAGCTCCTCCTGCGCAAACGCGCGCTCACCACAATGCGAGCAAAACCCGCCAGCGAAAGGCTTGGCGCAGCTTGGACAGATAGGACGAGACGGCGTTTTGCCGTTGTGCATGGCTGGAGTCACGTTCGCGCCGCCACTCGCATTTCCGAGCGATCAGACTCGCCGGCCGCCATCGCGGCAGTGCCTGATGAAGCCAGCGTCGGCCAGCGGACCACGCTGTAGACGAGGTCGTAGTTTGTCGCGGTAGTCAATGACCTGGCTGTAGAAGGCAGCCACACTCTACCTGGCGGCTGCGACTGGCTTCCGCCGCAAGCACCCGTACTTCACCAAGGGCCCAATCCCTGCGCATCCAAGGTCGCGGCCGTCGGCATGCAGTAACGCTTACAATGCAGTCGATCTAACCTTGCCACAACAGCGGGCAACGGTTCGCCTAAGGGAGGAATTGGATCTTGAGCGCGTTCGACAAATTGTAGGTCGAGCCACAAGGCCCCGAGGGATCGCGGAACCAGTTCTGGAAATGCCATGTCTGTCCGGCCGAGATCTGGGTAAGCGGCGGGTTCGATTGGGTGCTGGCGATCAGGCCCGGCCCCCAAGTCATCGATCCGCTTGTGCCGCTGTTCTTGGGCGGCAAGAAGCGCTGGAAACCGGTGGTGCCGGCTCGGATGCAGAGCATGCCATCTCCAAACGGAATGGGCGGGCCAAAGTCGCTGCCCATGAACAAAATCCCGACACGGTCCGTGGGTAGCCAGCGCGACTCGATCACGAGCTCGTCAAGCAGCACGCTGGATGATCCGCCAGCGGACAAGACCGCGCCCTTCGCGGAAGAATTCAAGCAGCCGCCTACAAAGGCATCGTGGTTGCCGCACGGACCGATGCCTGGGCACGAGCAATACTGCTCAGCCTGTGGAGCGATCCGGAACAGATACGCGGAACCCGAATCGCAATTGGCAAACTGGCTTGGGCACGCCACGTCATCGCGACTTGCGCCAACCACGACCGTCGCCCCTTCAATCGCGACCGACAACCCCAAATAATCGACTGGCCCACCATCCGGGGCGACGAACTTGCCGATCTGGCTCCAAATCGGTCCCGCTCGGCGAAAGACGTGGACGGCACCCGCGCCCGGAGCAGCCTTGCTGTCTGCGACGTGGCCAAAGACCGCAAGGTCTCCGCTGACGGAGATACCTCTTCCCATGCCATACATGTCATCGGCTGCGAAGAGTTCCTGTGTTTCAACCCAAGACCCGCCCTGCTTGGTGAACACGTACACCGCACTCTGCTGGACTCCGTTGTGCTTGTGAAAAACGGAACTGGCGAAGATCGTGTCCCCTTCCACATCGAGAGCAAACCCAAGTCTATCGAATTGGCCTGAGTCGTGATGCGTGAGCTTTTGCACTTGCGTCCAGGATCCCCCCGCGCGTTCGAACACGTACACCGCTCCTTGGTTACTGTCCATAACGCCGTTGTCTTCGTCGGTAGCGCTGGCAACGATAGTGTCACCGTGGACAGCCACGTCATACCCAAAGAACGCTCCGTACTCAAAATCGGAGGCGTACAATTTTGATGTCTGAGCCCATGTTCCGCCCTGAAGCTCGAAGACGTATGCAGTGCCTGCCAAATATTGGAGAGTGTGGTCTTCGACTGTTCCGACTACGATTGTCGGGCCGTGGATATCAACGGTACTTCCGAAACTGGTCGTGGCAGCACTAGCGTAATCACTGGCAAACAACTTCTGCTGGTACACCCAGTCATCGCCCTGTCGCTGGAACACATGCACGGCGCCTTTCCCTGGAACACCTTGGACGGACTCGTTGAAGGCGGCGACCGCAAGCCAATCTCCCGAGGCAGCGATCGCATTTCCGAAAGTCGTCAGTCCGACTGGCGGCACTGATTTGAGCTTTTGGGAGAAGCCCCAACCACTTCCTGACTGCCTGAATACGTGGACGGCTCCAGACCATGGCACTACCGCGAAGTCATACTTCGTCGCCGCGAACGCCCATCCTGGAATGATCGCGGTTGACTCGCCGAAATAATCTTGAGTACTTGCGTCGAACGCTGTTAGGTGGTGCTCCAACACTTGTGCACTTGCTTGAGTTGAACTCGACGCCGCAAACAAGAGTGCCAGCACGACGTTCCCTTGGGCCGTACGACGGCTAGTTGAGTTACTGTTGTACTTCATGATCAGCTCCTAGCTACTGAACGCGCACGATGCACTGCTGGGTTTGACTTGCTCTAAAGCCGCCGATGTACAACATCCCAGTCGATCCTGACGGGACAAACGACAGTCCGACGACGTGTGCATCGGTCTGGCTCTTCACGTTCGACCATGCACCGCTAGTGGATCTCTTCCAAAGCCGGCCGCACTCACCTCCCACCCAAACTTCCCCCGAGCCAGGGACGACTTCTACTTCATTAAGTACCGCGACATTGTTGAGATCTTCCCCTGTGAGGCATTCTGGAAACCCACCGACCGGCCCGATGTCCTCGCCCAGGCCGGGCACCTGTCCTTCAACCACGGGGCCCGAGACAACCACACCAATCACGTTTCCGGAAGGCAGGCGTTTCTCGCCAACGGCCCAAACGACTCCGCCGAGGATTTCCACGTCCCAGAAGCCAATCAGCAATTCGCCGTTTGGCATCGTGACCGGCACCTGAGTCCAGGTCACAACTCCTGCCACGTTTTGGTACTGGTAGATCGCACCGCCCACGAAGCCATTGGGAAACACGCGCCGCCCGACGAACAGACCCGTGGACTGGTCAATGAACGCAACACCCTCGAACTCGAAATTTCGAAGTGTGCTTCCATCCTCGGGCATAATCAACCGCCAGAGCTGCCCACCGTTCGTGGACTTGAGAAGAAGCCCTCGCTCGCCGGCCGCCCAATAGTGTGAGCCACCACTCAAGGTTACGTCGCGCAGCCCCCTGTTTTCAATGTAGGCCGGGTCTCCGGTGATCGAAGCGTCTGCTTTCCAGTCCGGGTAACTTAGCGTGTCTGTGTAGAGAATCTTGGGCTGACTTGTGGAGGCGCCGCCAGGCGTAAATGGATCACCAACTGTGACACCGCTAAAGGTACCACCGATCGTGATGGCACGCAGACTTCCAGCGCCTTGCACGGGTCCTGGAGTCACGGGCAGCCATTTCTGTCCAGAGTCGATGGTACGGTTGATGCGAAAGAACTGGCCGACATGCCATCCGACGGAAGGCGACTCGAAAAACAGGCCGCTGATGCGGTTGGGCTCGCCGACGGCCTTGTCATTCCAGATGTGGCCTCCGTCTATCGATTCGCGCAAGTGCCCGCCCTCGCCGCTGACGATGCCGAACTTCGTCCCCGTAATCGTTGTGACGGCTTCGGCCCCAATCAGTGGAAAGATCACCGAATTGGGAGTCGTCGGCACACCGACCGCGAACACCGAGCGGTCCTCCCAGATTCCCACGCCCGTTGCTGGATTGCGCACGACATGCTGGCCGTTGTAGCCGCTGGCGATGGCGGTGT
>JAKFYL010000436.1 GCA_021730845.1 Planctomycetota bacterium
GCTGGCAGGCGTGCATTGCCAACCAACGGCGGCGTGGGTGTCGCGCGATGACGGTCCAAGCGGTTCGTCGCGACGGTCGGTTGCCCCCACGGGCAGGTCCGAGCCCGAAAAGGAGAGTAGGAAAGCAACCATGTCCGCCGTGTCTTGGTCGCTTGCCAGTGAAAATGCGGACTCATTTACGAAGCGCGCCAGGGTATCGATACTGCCATCGTGCAAGTACCCGAATCCATGGCGGCTGCGCGTCGACATGAGATCAAAGCCCACCTTCTGGTACAAATTCCGAAGCTGAGGGACCTTCATCGAGACATTGCTCGATCCGTCCTGGGACACGAGCATGTGGTGACGCTCTCCGCGCGGTCCTGGTGCGATCGGCTTGTATTCTTTCGCGTCCAAGCGCGCATCTGGGCCAAGGCCCGTGGGCAGCGTGTGGCAAGTGACGCAGTCGACCTTCAAGTTGTCCAACTTTCCGGTTCGAAAGTTCGTTAGTCCCGCGCGGGCGTTGCCGTTCGGCAACGGGCGACCAGCTGGTCCGAAACGGCCAGTGGTCACATGCCCTATCAATGGCAAGTTCGTGGGAAGTGCGTTGTCGGAATCGCGAAATGGATTGGGCGGGAAATCGATGGACGCCAGAAAGGCCTTGAGCTCTTCCAACTCGGTGGCGCTCAACGGCGAGGACGCGCCGAGCAAACTCACGAACGCGCCGTTGAAAGCCTCGATTCCTGAGCGATCCCCGCGCCAATGCAACGGCTCCTTGCCGATGATGTCTTGCAGTGTTTGTGTGGTCATCGGCCCCTTCATGGGATGAAAGTCCTCGAAGGGCCCGCGGCCAGGTACGTTGGACTCTAGTAGCGCGGAGTGGTCGGCGGCCAAATTGTTGCCAGCCACACTTTGCATGGGCGCGCTAGGATCGCCCAGATCCCAGGCCAAGTGATCCATGCGCGCGTCGGCGTGGCAGGAGGCGCAGGCCGCTTGCCCTAGGCCCGAGTGCTGGCGCGTCCCATACAGATGTTCACGCCCCCGTTGAACGAAAGGCGGAGTCGGGTCGAACATGTGCGCGCGCGCTGTCTCTGCATGGGTTTGCGTGTCGACCACGCTGATCGTGCTGGCGAACTTCGAAAGTACGTACAGGCGCTTGCCTGGCGCGTCGAGCGCTAGGCCTGTCGGTCCATTACCCGCGGCGATCGGCACGCTGTCCTGCAAGCGCTCGCCCTTCGAATCGATGGCAACCACGTTCGAAGAACCCATGCCAGCGACGTATCCGACTTTTCCATCGGCTCTCCAGACGACGGCCCGCGGATCCCCCACGGATTGTCCGCGCAAGGCGGCGTCTACATGGGCCACGGAATAGTCCACATGCGGGTTCAAGTCCGCGCCGTGCAATACCTCGCCTTCTCGGCCCAGCCGCGCGGACCGAACGTGCACGAAACGCCCGCGCAAATTGGGCTCGAAACGAACCTCGTTGGTGGCATCGGTGCCGACCACGATGATTTCACCGCTCGTCGGGTTCACCCCCAAGGCCATGCACAGATTCATGAGCCCGCGGCTGTAGCGCAATTCCCCGGAGTCCGTGTCCAAGATCGCCAGGTCGTGGTCGGCCAGGTCCCAGCCTTTGGGCCGTCCGGACAGGGCCGCGTGCTCGCCGCTGACAAGGTGTGTCCAGTCGCCGCCGGAATCGTCGCGCCAAGCGCCATCCGTCGTGCGCCTGACGATCAGGCCAACGGCTGGCGGCGCGGGATTTCCCTCCCGCATCGGAGGTGAGAATGTGCGCTCCTCCGCCAGGTTGGGTGGAGGATTTTGACCGCCGTGGGGGCTGACGCCACGGCTGACCACGTTGGGCGGAAAATCGAAATTGAACAGCGCCCCTCCGGACAAGATCGTCGATCCGTTGCCGGAAGAGAAGATCGCCGCGTACACGCGTTTCCCGTCGCCGCTGACGGCCAAGGCGCGCGGGCCCGCGCCGTCAATGGTCCGGCGACTTGGCGGAGACTCGAGTTGCGCCAGGTCAAATGCCAGCAGAGTGCTCGCTCCCGAGCAGGTCACCCAGGCCCGCAAGGGATCTCCCGCGAATGCAACGTCCGCAGGTTCGTCATCGGTCGGCAAGCTGGCAATCACGAGCCGAGTTTCCAAGTCGACCACGCTGACCGTGTCCGAGACGTGATTTACGACCCAGACTTGCGTGCTCGTGAGTGCTCGCACACTCACCGGATCCAACCCCACCGACACACGGAACGCCGGCTGGATGCCTTCCTCGGTCACTGCGAACACTTCGAGGCTATGGTCCGGAGTGTTGACGGCCAACAGCCATTTTCCGTTCGGCGTCAGCTCCAGCGGATGAACGTGGGGACTCTCCCAGTTGACGAACGACTCGTGGCGTGCGCTCGCATCCGAAGGACTGGCCGGCGCCGTCAGGAACAGACCAAGCGCCAGCCCTGAACAGACATTACGAAATGCGTGGAAGCTGGGCGAGCCGTTTGGGAGTGACATGGTCGTTGGGCTAGATCAAGATACCCTAGCCCTTGGAGTCCAGTCCTTCCTGCAATGCCGTTCCGTCTCCTGATCGCGCTTCCGGTCACTCCTTCCCCCAAGCGCCGATTGGTGGAATGTTGTGCAACCCGAGGGCGACTCAAGCTCGTTGGTGGCCGCAGTGGCCGTGGCCGGTGGCGGCGGGAGCACGTGTGCTCGCTAGCGGGATGCCATAGTGCGCCGCAAGCTCGTTGGCTATGGCCAGCATGCGCTCATGGGTGCCCGCGCCCAAGTCGTCGTGCTCGAACGTGCGGAACGACTCGAGCAACCGCTTGCGCGCGGAGTCATCGAGCATCGACTCCGCCATCGGAAACAGCACGCCGTCTTCGGTCGCGATGTGGTCGCGCATGAGCTCGACGTAGCTATTCGCAGCTCGCACGAATACGGCCGTTTCGCCTGCGGCGTTGGCCTCGCCCATGCGGCGGATGTACTCGCGACCCGAGCGATGTTCGTCGAGCATGACTGCAACCGGCCCGGCATGTTTGGGCATGCCGCGCTCGATCAGCACGGGAAACAGGCGATCCTCTTCTTTGCCGTGGTGGCAGCGGTCGGCGAAAGTGCGCAGGACTTCCAGAACCTGCTCCGCTCGTGCGCGGTCGATCCGGCCCTCGGATTGGGATTGATTCGCTAGGGCCTCCAGGCAGTCCAGGACTTGTTCGATGACCCGATGTTCGCTGCTGAGAATGTCTGTAGGTCGCATGTTGCACTCCGCTTCGCGAGGCATGCGGCCTGCGGGCGAGGTTCGCCCAGGCGGATGCCTGCACCTGCATCATCGCTTCTCGAACAGGGGACTTGGACGTCTACGGCAGGCTCCTTGTCCGCCTACGCCAAAGGGCGAACTCTTCTAAAAACTACCGCGCGACCTGCCAACCCCATGTTGCTGGGGTGGCAGGCCGCGCGGAATGTGAGCCGGTCAGAACGCGCGCTGCGCGCTACTTCAAGCTAGCCAGCAGGGACTCGCTCAGGCGCTTGTATTCCGCGCCAAGGGATCCGCCGGCCTTGTTGGCCATTTCCAACGCCTTTTGGGCCGAAGCCAACGCGCCGGCTTTGTCCCCCGCTTTGGACTGGATCAATCCCTTGCGGTACACGATCCACACCGCATCGGGTTGCTCTTGAATCGCCGTGTCGATCCATGTGAGCGCCTGCTTCAGGTCCAAGTTGTGCTCGTAGTAGAACATGGCCGACTGGAAGTAGGGCTTCTTGCCTTCGCCGGCCATGGCGGCCTGGATCTTGGGCACCATGGTCGCCACGAGGTCGGTCTTGAGCTGGACCGCAACGCGCGTCTTCTCCCAGGCGATGGAGAGCTTGGCCGAGTCGCTGGTCAAATCCCCAAGCTCGATGGTCATGGTTTCCATCGGATTCGCCATCGCGGTCGGCTTGACTTGGATGCGCGCCTGATCGTCCTTGGCGTCGTACTGGTAGCTGCCCCA
The DNA here is from genome assembly GCA_021730845.1 of Planctomycetota bacterium. Lineage (GTDB taxonomy): Bacteria > Planctomycetota > UBA1135 > UBA1135 > JAKFYL01. Next base: position 3,954 of record JAKFYL010000436.1, read on the forward strand.
AGTGCCCGTGACCTTGCTGAGGATGACCGTCCACTCGCTCTCGCCGGGGATCGTGAACACGGCGTAGGAGCCCGCGGGCACGGCCTTGCCGTCGATCGTGACGTCGGCGCTGAGCGTCAGCTTGGTGGCGGCATTCGCGCCGGTGCGCCAGACTTCGCCGTAGGGCACCAAACCGCCGAAGATCTTGCGGCCTTTGGCGCTGGGCCGTGAGTACTCGACTTCGACGTCCGTCAGTCCAAAACGCTGCTTGAAGGAGGCAGCGGGGCTGGGCTGGGGGAACTCCAGCGCCGGCGTCTGTCGCGGCTGAGCCAAAAGCGTCGCGGACAAGACGGGAACGACGAGGGCAACGATGGTTCTGGTGAGAATGCGGTTGATCATAGTGCGCGGATTCTACGCAAGCCGTGCTCGATCTGAATCGTGCCGGCCCGCACGAGCCCGGCACGGGCCCTGCGGACCCGCGCCTCAAACCTAGGGTTTACGAAGCCGCTTTGGGCAGGAACGCTTGGATCGACAGGGCTAGCACGACAACGATCGCGGGTGCGACCAGGTTGTACCAGAGGAAGGCCAGCTCCAGGCCCCCGAAGTGGAACCCAAAGATCACCGCCTGGGCAATCAAGGCTGCGACGAATACAGCACTTGAACCTACGCGGCGCACAAAGAAGGCCACCAGAAAAATGCCCAGGATCGTTCCGTAGAACAACGAGCCCAGGATATTGACCGCCTGGATCAAGTTGTCGAACAGCGAAAACAGCGCGGCAAACCCCAGCGCCAGCACACCAAAGGCGACCGTGGCGATTTGGGTGGCGCGCACTTGGGCAAGATCCGTGCGCTGCCGGCGCAGCACATCCACCGTGCAAGTCGTTGCCAAGGCCGAGAGTTCCGCGCTGGTGCTGCTCATGCCCGCGCAGAAGATCATGGCCAGGAGCAGCCCGACGATCCCTACTGGCAGGTACTGCATGATGAAACTGATGAAAATGTAGTCCTTGTCGTTGTCTTCGGCCTCGGGCACCAGTTCGGTAAGGCGCGAGCGAAACTGCTTCTGGATCTGCTGACTACTTTCTTCCTGCGCCTCGATCGCCGCCAGGGATGCCTGCGCACCGATCTGGTCGCCCGCCCGCCAAGCAGCCAGCAAAGCTTGGGTTTGGGCTTGGCGCTGCTGCATGGTTTGCGCGTGGAGCTGCACCAATTCGTGCGCGGCACCGGTGCGGTCGGCGGCCAGGGCTGCGGTCACGTTGGCCTCGTTCCAATGCACCGGGGCCGGATGGAACAGATAGAACACGAACACGAGCACGCCCGTCAGCAAGATGAAAAACTGCATCGGAATCTTGAGCACGCCGTTCATCCACAGCCATTGGCGGGCCTGTTGCGGCGACTGGCCGCTCAGGTAGCGCTGGACCTGGCTCTGGTCCGTGCCGAAATAGGAAAGCTGCAGGAAGAAGCCGCCGATCAAGCCGCTC
>JAKFYL010000151.1 GCA_021730845.1 Planctomycetota bacterium
CCTTGGCCAAGAGTTCCTCGATGGCTGCGTCGAGCGCTTCCTCGCTGGGGCTGCCGACCCACTTCTTGCGGATCACGCCCTGGTGGTCGAGCAAGTACAGCGTGGGCCAACCTTGAACGCCCCAGGCCGTTGAGATCGGTCCGCCTGTGCTGCCGCCGTTCCAGAAGCTGCGCCAGGTGATGTTTTCTTTTGCGAGGATGGGCTTGAGGGCTTCGCGGTCCTTGTCGGAGTTGACGCCGATGATTGCGAAGGGCTTGTCTTTCAGTCGTTCCACGAGCGACCGCTCGTGCGGGTACATGGCCCGGCAGGGGGGTCACCAGTTGCCCCAGAAGTCGAGAAGTACGACCTTGCCGCGGTAGTCGGACAGCTTGAAGGCCACTCCGGAGATGTCTTCACCCTCGATCTCCGGCGCGACGGCTCCAATGCCGAACTTCTGCAGCATTTCGAGCTTCTGCTTGGAAGTCACCTCGAAGGTTTCGCCTGTGCGCGAAGAAGGGTCCTTTTCGGTCCCGAACTCCTTGGCCAGACGTTCCAAGCCTTGTTTGGCCTTGGCCAAAGGGGCTTCCTCGTTGGTCTCGATCCACATTTCCGTCAGTGCCTGCAGCGCCGCCGACTGGGTGGTGCGGTTCTTGGACTTGTCGACCAAGCCTTGCAGCAGGGCCTCGCCTTCTTTTTCGCCCAAGAAATAGGACGCGGCGCCCAGGATTTCGAGCGTGTGCTCCGAATCCATGTGCTGGGTCGCCAAGGTCTTCACGCCCTCGCCAGCAAGCGCCTTCATGTCGTCCGTGCCTGCGCGGCCGGCGCACATCACGACGTTGAGCCAAGCCAAGGCGGCAGAATCCGTTTTGCCCGCTTCCAGCGCCAGGGCCTTGAAGTCGCGCGCGTAGACGGCGAGGTCCGGGCTCTTGGCCATCGCAGCAGCCTTTTCCTCCTGCGTCTTGGCTGCCTTGCGAGCTTCACCGAATTCCTTGTTTTGCGTCTCCAGTTTTTGGACCAGCGCGCTGACGCGCTGCTCCACGGGCGCAGGCGGGTCTTGCGGCCAGGCCAGCGCACTCGCCAGTGCCAGGGCGGCAAGCCCGAGCATGGGTGTGCGAGTTAGGGACCAATTGAGTGACATTTCGTTCCTTTGGAGATTGGGGTCGATCGGGCGCGGAGTCCGTGCGCGAATGGCCGGCTGCCCTTGGAAGCCAATCCTAGCCCAAGGGCTGCGGCCCCGTTGACCTGGGCCCGAGCTTTTTGCGCGCCCTTCACCGAGCCAAGGGCCCTAGGCGGGCCCTTGCCGAGGCTGGAAACGCGAGCAGGCTCGCCAGCAGCACGGCGTGGGCAAAAGGCAAGTAGCCCAGATAGCCCAGGGCCGGCATTTCGAACACCGGCCAGAAATCGACGCCAGGAATCGAGTAGATCCACTTGGGAAAGGCGTACCAATTCCACATTTCCCACAGCGCGCCGCAGGCCAGCCCTCCAGCCCAGACGACCAGCCAGCGCGACCAGTCGCCGCGGCCCAGGTCGTGGGTCAAACCTGGCACGCGCCTGGCCACGCACGCGCTTTCGAGCAGGAACACACCCGAGGTCCACGCGAAAGCAAAGCAATACCGCGGCCAGGCCAAGCAGCAGGCCAACTGAACCGCCCCCAACCCGAAGAGAAGCGTCACCGCGACGCTTCCCCTGGTCCAGCGCTCGGGGAGCTTGGGCCCACGCCCTAGGCGCGGCACCCAGGGGAAACTTGCAGCCCACTCGGACAGCACCAGCACGGCCGGCACGACGGTCGAGAACGAAAGGGAACTCCACAGCGCGAACTCCAAATCGCTGAACGATTCACGCCCAAGGTAGATCCAGTTCTCTAGGCGCACGTTCAGGGCTTCGAACAACCACCACAACGGCATCGAAACCAAGAAGGTCCCTGCGAACGCGCGACGGGATCGCAGCCAAAGCGACGATTGCGTTCGCCGCTGAGTCCAGGCGTCGAACAACAAGATCGCGCCTAGCCAGTGCGGGAAAAAGAGCGCGTGAGTACGCAGCCCTGTCAGTCCCCAAGACAGACTCCACGCAGCGCCGAGCAGAACCGCTCCCAGACCCATGCGGCCGCGCCAATCGGAAAGAAACCCGACTCTCACTTGGACCGGCGGCTCCGCTTGGCTCGCGAGCGCGCGACTGGCGCGCCTTGGCCAACGAGGCGCTTGCGCTGCGCGGTGAATTCCCACCACGGCTTGGGCTTGCCGCCAGCCATGAAGTGCGTGATGGACAGGAAAGCGTCGATCACGCACGGATCGTGGCGTACACCTGTCTTGGCACAAAGTCGCTCGTACAGCGCGAAAGCGTCTTGGCCGCGCAGTTGCGCTGGTTGGAGAATCCCCAGGAGACGCAAATCGCCGGCAATGGAAGGGCCAACGTTGGGGAGATCCGTGAGTTCCCTGACCGTGGGCCGATGGACCTTGCTCGGATGCATGTGAATTCCTAGGCGCCGATTCGCGCAGTGCGTACATTCTACGGCACTGCGCAAGCACAGAAACCGACGAATTCGAACGGCCTTTTGTCAGTGAATCTCGACTGCTCGGAGCATCGTCCAGCCGTACTGCCGCTGATCGGCCGTCTGGGCGGGGCATTCGGTGCCGAGCACCAGCGATCCGCCGCCCCCCGGCGGAAACGGAACGCGGAACTCGAGCAACCCGCGCTGGGACGTTTCGCGCAATGGATCGAGCCGGCGCTCGAAAATCCGAGTCACGCTTCCTTCCTCGAGTTGGCGTTCGATCCACAGCGAGATGCCCGGCGTCAAGCCATGCTCCACGAGCAAGTCGGGCACGCCAAACTCGCCGCGTATCTCGTTGGCTTGTTCGTCCGGAGCGAACCACAATCGCGATTCCGGCGCGAGCAAGAGCACCGGGCGACCATCGATCCATCGTGTTTGAGGTTTCACCCCTGCCTGCAAGTTGGTGAGACGAGCACGCAGCATTGGAAACTCGAAGTTGACGTGATCGGGAGGCACGGTCCGGTCGAAAGGCGGCAGGCCCCTGCGCCACCATGTCCGCATCAGGTCGGCCGCAACATCCGGAGTCCCCGCCAGGAACTCGTTCGAATAGGCCATGATCATGGTCTCTGCCGAGTGGCCCGAATTCACTGCGGCGTAGACGCGCTCGGATTGCAACTGCCGTTCGTTTCCGTACTCGAGTCCAACGCGCTGGGACGCTGGCGTTGCAGCCAGCATCGCCAAGCACAGCGCCATGGGAACGAGCTCTCGGATCCGCTCGCCGGCCACCATCAGCGAACAAAAGAACAGCGCACAAAAGAACGGCACCGGCAAGGGAATGTAGCGATTGGCCATGATCATGCGCTCGCCGGCCGGACGGCCGTAAGCCGTGCTTACAGCCAGGAACAACCCTGCAAGCAGTACGGCCGCCGTGACCGACATGCGCGGATCTCTGGCACGCGTGGAGACAATCTGCCGGCCGGCGAAGTACAACGCGGCCGGAATGACGCACGCGAGCACCACACCGGAAATGGGCCACCACGACGCGTAGGCCGGGCCGAAAGCGAGGCTCATGAATCCCAAGGTGGTCCGGACCAGATCCAGGGGACCGGCGGAATACTCCGCACCGGGCGGCTTGCGAAATCCCCAGACGTAGGCGACGCAGCACAGCGCCGTCGAAATTGCCAGCGTCAGCAGGATTCGCGCGCCAACGCGGTCCGCAGTGTCTCCTTGCCGCAGCGCGCGCCAAGCGATCCAAACCGCGCTGATTGCGAGAAACGGCGCGCTCAAGACTCCTATCCCACCACACAGTGGCAAGCACAGGATCGCAGCGCCGGACAGGATGGCAGTCCCGGGCCGCAGTCGACTAGAAGAAAATCCGATCAACGCCAGCGCTCCGACAATGCACGCGGTCGGAAGCGCGATTCCAATTTGGAATCCCATGAGCAGATTCTCGGCGTTGCCAGTCTGCTGCCACACGAGGGGAAAGAAACAATCCCAGGGCCGCGAGTGGCCGCGCACGCGGCGCGAGGTCCACACGCAGCCCAGCGCTGTGATGGCATACATGAGCGCTTGGAGATACATCCCCGAGCGTACGTCGCCCGTCCAGCGATAGGTGAAGAACTGGAGCAACTTGGGAACGGGCAGGCGGTGTTCGTTGTGCAACCACCACAACCAGTGCCAGTCTGGCCAGGGGCGATCAAAACCCGCTTCGAAAATGGTCGTGTCGTCCGCAGCGGGAATCGGCGAAGCCCATGTATGGATGTACCAGATGCTGTAGGTCAGCAGGAACAGGCACAAGAACACTGCCAAAGCGAACCAGGCACGATCTGCTCGTAGGTCTCGCACTGGTCGTGCGGCGTTCAAACATCCCTCCGGAGCGGCTCGCGCACGTTTGCGGGACAAGATCCCACCGGAGTCTGCGGCCCGCGCACGCTTTGCTGGGCTAGTTGCTCGAAACTCACGCTGCGCGCTCCTCTTCCAGCGCGCGCGGCGTTCGAACCGAACTGGAATCAGCTTGCGACATGGGCGGCAGACATCATAGGCGCTGGATCCAAGTCGGGTCCAACCCAGCAGGCCACGGCGTTAGGCCGTGGCCTGCGACGGTTCCGAATCCCCGCAAGCCCTGCGTCGCGTCGACTGCGCAAACACGTTGTCTGCGCGGCTCTCAGAAAGCACCGGGCGTGCTCAGCAGTCTTTTGCCTTGCACGACTTGGTTCCGGCGCGGACTTCGCTTCCGTTGGGGTCCGTGACCAGACACGGAACGACTTCATCTTTCCAATAGGTGGATCCGAACCAGTTCTTAGCCATCACATGGCACAACGCCTTGCACACGCGAGTGCATACGTAGCCGCTGGCGCAATAACCGCCTTCGATCTTGTAGCCGATGCAGAACTCGCCACCCACTTCGCCCTTCGCCGAAACTTTCAGCCCCACGATTTTCGAGATGCCCGCCTTGCCAAACTCCATTTGCAACCCGCCCCCGCCCTTCAAACACGAGCTGACATCCATGCCAGTGCCGCAGGCCGCGCACAAAGGCACCCCGATTGACAGACCGTTGTTCTCGCATGTCACCGGGCCACATTGAACGCCTGGAACACAAGTTCCGGCGGGGCAATCGCCATTGCCTGGTGGAGGGACGCCGCCGGTGCCGCAAGGCTCGGGGGTGACGCCCACTGGGAATACCTTCAACGAGTCAACGTCGAGCGCCTTGCGAACCGTGGCGTTGCCGGTCCTGCGGATCAGGATGAGATTGTCGCCTGCGCGCAGGCGACCGCCGACTCGAATCACGAGCTGAGGCCCGTCGGGCTCCACGAACATCTTCAGGCCATGGATCACCAAACCGTTGCCACTGGGGTCGTCGCCGACATAGATCGCACTCGCCGCGGGGGGCGCCGAGGCCAAGTGGCCATAGCCCTCGGCGGAAATGTTGATGTC
>JAKFYL010000423.1 GCA_021730845.1 Planctomycetota bacterium
AGGTGCTGGATCATGTGCATGGCAACCCTACTTGGCGCAGGAGCACCGACACGTCACCCGAATTGGAAAAATTCTTCCCTACGCCAACGCCTCGCAGCGGCACAGCCCGGAGGCGGCCATGCGCGGATTCTCGAGGCGCCGGGTGGCCGAACGGACCCTTGGTCGGTACCTCCTCGTTCGCAGGCTGCTGGTACGCCGGGCACGACTGCCGTCGAACGGCCCAGTTCCGTTCCAGCCCGCGTGCGTGGAGAATTTGATAGGCTTGAACGAGTAGAAAGGCGCCTCGTGAAGCTGGATCACCATTTTGTTGCTGACGGCGAGCGGCGTTCTCGAAAAGCCATTGCCGAAGCCCTCAAGCGGCGCGCGCCCAAGCAAACGGATCCAATGCCGCTGCCCACCTCGCTCTACCAGCGCTTGGTGCAGTGGCTTGCCAACCATCTGGCCTTTCGCCGCCAATTGCGTGCGGAATTGGAGAAGCGTTCGCCCCCGGGCGGCTTGTACGTTCGACCGCCCTTAGGAAAGGGCCCGCTCAACTGAGAGTTGAGCGGCTGCCAAGCCAAAGAACCGAGAGCAGCCCGCGAAGAGTCTTGGACTGTGCGCGGGCATTCACTCGCGTGCGTGCCCTGGACATGACGCGTACATGACCGTCAACGCGCAGAGTCGTCGCGTCATTTTGCGGCCATGCAACTGCCGGAACTGGCCCTAGTCTCGATGCTGGCGCTCGATTTCCTCGAACGTTTCGTGGAAACGAGCGGCCTGAAATTCTTTCGACCTGCACCCACTAGGAGACTACATGCAAGTATCCAAGGCCAAATTTTCGATCGGCGTCGCGCTCGGCGCCGCCAGCATCCTTGCGCTGACTACCAGCGCGCGTTCCCTGACTGCGCCAGCTGCTGCGCCTACCGGCGAAGAGATTCCGCTCAAAGTCTCCCAGATCTACTGGGAATACAACTCCACCGACGACGATCTGGGCGTCCACGTCCGACTCGACGGAGAAGACTGGAGGAAGATGAAAATCTACAACCCCAAAGGGAAGAAACTGTTCGACGTCAAAGGCACGGGGCCGTACCAGGACTTGGGCATGACCGAGCTGTTCTTCGAGGGCGCCGAGCCCACCTTGGATGAAGTACCCCTGGAAGTGCTGCTAGCGCTGTTCCCGGAAGGCGAGTACGAGTTCGAAGGGCGAGACGTCGACAACCAAGAACTCGAGGGCGAATGGATGTTCTCGCACGCGATTCCAGATGGCCCAAACGTGAGCACCCAACAGGGCGCGAACAATTTCCTGCAAGTCAATTGGACGAAGGTCACTGCCCCTCCGCCCGGTTTCCCGAATCGGCCGATCCTGATCACTGGTTACCAGGTCATCGTCGGTTCCTTCCAGGTCACGTTGCCCGCTTCGGCCACGAGCGTGACAGTACCCAGCGAATTCGTTGCCGCGCTGAAACCGGGCGCGCATGAGTACGAAGTGCTGGCCATCGACCAAAGCGGGAATCAGACGCTGCGGGCAGGCACCTTCGTCAAGTAGCCGTGCGCTCTACGTCGAAGACTGCGCGTTTTCTTGCGTTTGCTGGCGCGTGGCTCGCGCTTGCGCTGGCTTGGAATTTGGTTCGCCCAAGTTCCAAGCCGGCCGGCGAAGCCGCGCGCCCACCCGCGCATGCTTGCGTTGGTCCTCTCGACGCCGCGGCGCAACGTGCGATCGAGCTGTCATTCGCAGTCGGTGCGCTCACGGCCGATTCCGCCCGTGACCCAGTGCCTCTCGAAGTCGAGTCGGGCAAGACCACCGACCAGGGCAAGATCCCGGAAGCAGGCGTTCCCAAGAAGTTCGTGCGCGTCCAGGGCCAGCTGTGGCGCACGGGCGTGCTTCAAGAAGACGTCGACCTGTGCTTCCTGCGCTTGGATCCGACACGCGCTGGCGACTGGGATTTCACGGACGAAGAGGGCCGCTTCGAAGTCGAACTCACGACCGGCATCTACGACGTGCTCGAGGAATCCACGGGCCAGTTCCTGGCGCGCGTGAACGTACCGGAGGAAGCCGAAGCATGGGTCTGCGATCTGGTGTTGCCCTAAAAAAAGTCAACTTTCTGCGCGGGGTTGAATCCGCCCGATGCGTACCTGGTCGCCGACCACGGCGGACAGGCGGCCCTTGTTGACTAGCTGGAAAACGAGACCCCGTTGCTTCAGGAGCGGCTCGACGAATCCGAGTTCTTCATCCGTGGTCGTCAGCACGCATCCTGGGGCGGCCCGCGTGAGCAAACTGGACACGAGCGCGTGCGCGCGCCGGCGGTCGTCCTCCAGCGAGCCGCGGCCGGTGGCTAGTGGGCCATGCGCTCGTTCGTAGAGCTCATCGTGCAGCGCGGGAAAGTGCTCCGGGTCGGTCAGCACGCTCACCAGCCACAGGTGGTTGCAGCTACGCGGTTCGATCAAGTCCAGGGACTCGGCGCGCGGCCGTGGAAGCGCCAGACCAAGGCGCGCCTCGACGACTTGGATCGCGCGTGCCAGTTCCGCCGTCTGCGCGCATGCGAGGTTGAGCCACTCCACGTGGCGTCCGAGCACCAAGTGCTCGGCGAAGATGATGGGAAACTCCGCTACTTCAGCGCCGAGGTACAAGCTGCGACCTCCGGACGGATCGAGAACTTGGCCCAAGTCCTGGACCAAACGCAGCCCCGTGTCGACGATGGCTTCGCGCAACGCGGAATCGTAGAACTCGGAACCGTCACCTTCGCAGGCGGCGCGGCCCAGCAGCTCCCAGTTCAATTCGCCGTCGAGCTCGGCCACCGCCGAGCCGAACGAACGCAATGCGTTATCCACGCGCACTACCTTAGCCTGCGCGGGCTATCCGGCGGATTCTCGCGCGAGTAGGATGGTCGCCTTGCGCAGCAACGCCGCCGTCGACGCGCAGCGCAGCGGTCTCCAAACGAGGTTTTCGGCATCCCGTGGGCAAGCAATACGACTCGATCACGCCCGAGTTGCAGGAATGGCTGGCACGCCAGCGCATGTTCTTCGTGGCCACGGCCCCGCTGGCCGCGCAAGGGCTGGTCAACTGTTCGCCCAAGGGCATGGACAGCTTTCGCGTCCTGGGTCCTACGCAAGTGGCCTATTTGGACCTAACCGGCAGCGGCGTCGAGACGATCGCCCACCTGCGCGAGAACGGCCGGATCGTGTTCTTGTTCTGCGACTTCGAGGGTTTGCCCAAGATCGTGCGGCTGCATGGCCAGGGCGAGGTGCTCGGGCCGCAGTCGCCAGAGTATTCCCGACTGCGTGGCATGTTTCCGGACTACCCGGGGGCGCGCTCGATCGTGCGTGCCAATCTCACGCGCATCAGCGACTCCTGCGGCTACGGTGTGCCGCGCATGGAGTTTCTCGAGGATCGCGACACGTTGGTGCGCGCCTGCGAAAAGCTGGGTGACGACGGCCTGGCCAAGTACCGCGCGGACAGGAACCAGCGTAGCTTGGACGGACTGCCGGGCCTGCAGGGAATCGACCAGGGCGCTTGAGCCTTCGAGCGGCGTCGCCGCGGATAGGATGCGCGAGCGATGGGACTGTTCGATTGGAAGCGCGGCGGGAAACCAGGAACGGATGCGACCGAGCGAGCTGCGCCCACTGCGATCGAAGTCGTGCGCGCCTACCACGAGCGCACGAAACACGCGCCCGGGCGCTATGCCCGCGGTCCGGGCGGTCTGGATTGGGACAATCAGCCTGATCCGTTTCGGCGCTGGGTTCCGTGCCCCAGCGTGCCCTTGGAGCGCTTGCCGCCGGACAAGAAGGCCGCTGAAGCGCTGCGATACACGCAGGTTTTTCGTCCAGAACTCCTCGAAGTTGCGCCGCTCGATGCGCGCTCGCTCTCGCGCTTGTTGTACGACTCCTTCGCGCTGTCCGCCTGGAAGGAGTACGAGGGCTCACGCTGGGCACTGCGCGTCAATCCGTCCAGCGGAAACTTGCATCCCACGGAAGTGCACCTGCTTTTCGGAGCGGTCGCAGGCCTGACTAGCGAGCCCAGCGTGGCGCACTACGCTGCCCGCGAGCACGCGTTGGAGTTGCGCGCGCGGCTGAGCGACGCAGTTTTTGCGACCTTGCAGCGCGACTTGGGCCCGGGAAGCCTGCTCGTAGCCTTGACCTCGATCCATTGGCGCGAGGCGTGGAAATACGGCGAGCGAGCCTGGCGCTACTGCCAACACGACGCGGGACACGCACTGGCGGCGCTGGCGCTCTCCGCGGCCGCACTGGGCTGGCGCGCGCGGGTCGTGGAACAGTGGGCCCACCGTGACATCGCCAAGCTCTTGGGATTGGAGGCTGTCTCCGGCCACGAAGCAGAGTCGGTCGACATGCTGGTGGCGATCACGCCGCGTTCTCCAGCGCCCCCCCAGTTGCAGGCGCCCAGCAACGAATTGCGCGCGGCCATGGGCTCCATCCAGTGGACCGGAATGCCGAGCCAACTTTCGGCCGAATACGTCGATTGGGACGTAATCGAAGCGGTAGCGATGGCCGCACAGTATCCAGGTCCGCAGCCGGATCGAGCGCGCGCAGCCGCGCTGGAAGCGCCGCAAGTCTCGGGCGACACGCCGCTCGAACCGCCGGCCGGTCCCCCATGGCGCGCGCTCGTGCACCACCGCCGATCCGCGGTCTCGATGGACGGCTCGACCACCATGGCGGCCGAGGATTTTTTCGCTGTCATGCGCCGGTTGCTGCCAGGTGGCGAACCGTTCGCGAGCATGCCTTGGGGACCCGCGGTCGACCTGGTCGTGTTCGTGCATCGCGTGGAGGGGCTCGGACGCGGACTGTACGTGCTGGTCCGTTCGCCGGCCCGCCAAGCGGATCTGCGCCAGGCGCTGCGCCACGAGTTCGCTTGGAAAAAACCCGCCGGCGCCCAGGATTTGCCGTTGTTCTTGTTGCACGCGGCCGACATGCGCGGCTTGGCGGCCCACGCTTCCTGCGATCAAGCCATTGCCGGCGACGGCTGCTTCAGCCTCGGCATGCTCGCCGACATGCGCACCATCGACGAGGACGGTGCCTGGCGCTATCCGCAGCTCTTTTGGGAAGCGGGCGCCATCGGTCAAGTCTTGTACTTGGAAGCCGAAGCGCTGAACCTGCGCGGAACGGGAATCGGCTGCTACTACGACGACGTCGTCCACGCCGCGCTCGGTCTTGCGAGTCGCAACTTCCAAAGCTTGTACCACTTTGCTTTCGGTGCCCCCGTGGAAGACCGAAGACTCTCGACACTCCCGGCCTACGACTGACGGCCAGCGAAGACTAGCTGCACTTTGAGGATCGCGGGAGCTTTTCCGCAGGCGGACTACTCAGCCCCCGGCGAGTTGCCGATCCAAAACCCAATGCAACTCTGGGGTCGCCAGCGAGAGCAAAGGCACGACC
>JAKFYL010000483.1 GCA_021730845.1 Planctomycetota bacterium
ATTCGCTGAGGAAGCGCTCCCGTCGCAGCACGACGTAGCGGTCGTAGCCTCCTGGATAGCGCTTGAGCGCGCCGCGCTCGAGTTCGTAGATGGCGTCGACCACGCGGTTGAGCAGGCGCCGGTCGTGGCTGACGATCAACACCGAGGCTTTCTGCTCGGCGAGCCAAGCTTCGAGCCATTCGATGCCGGTCAAGTCCAGGTGGTTGGTGGGCTCGTCCAGCAGCAGCAAGTCGTGCCCAGCGACGAGTTCGCGCGCCAGCGCCACGCGGCTGCGCTCACCGCCCGAAAGCGTGCGCGCTTCCCGGCTCCAAAACGCTTCGCCCAGTCCGATCCCGCTGAGTACGGTTTCCACGCGCCGGTCGATTTCCCAGCCGCCCAGATCGGTCACACGTTCGTTCAAGCGCTCGTGTTCGGCCACGAGACGGGCGAGGGGCTCGCCGCTGACCGCGGACATTTCGTGGGACAATTCCTCGATGCGCGCGATGGTCCGGCGCACCTCATCCAGGCCGCTTTCGACGTAGTCGCGCACGGTTTGGCCGGGTTCGAAGCGCGGAACCTGGGGCATGTGTCCCAGGCGCGCGCCCTTGCGCAGGATGATCTCGCCACCGTCGGGCTTCTCCAGGCCCTCGATCAAGCGTAGTAGTGTCGACTTGCCGCCACCGTTGCGTCCAACCAGGCCGATTTTCTCCCCCGGGTCGATCTGCATGCGCGCATGGCGCAGGACGTCCTGGGCACCGTAGTGCTTGGACAGGTCCTCGACGATCAGAAGGCTCATGGGCTCTTGGAAAGCCGGGCATGGTAGCCCATGGCGCGGTCAGCAGAGCGCCTTGGCAATCTTTGGAGGCCCCAGACGCTCCAGTAGACGCTAGGTTTGACGCCCCATCCGCCGGGCGTGCCCCGGCCTAGCTTCCTCTCCGCACCGCACCCTTCTGGAAAGTCCCGTGCCCTCTCTGTTCACCAAGATCATCCAAGGCGAAATCCCCGGCCGATTCGTGTGGCGCGACGAGCACTGTGTCGCTTTCTTGACCATCGCGCCGCTGCGGCCTGGTCACACCTTGCTCGTGCCGCGCCAAGAAGTCGATCACTGGATCGACCTCGAACCCAAGCTCGCGCAGCACCTGGTGGGCGTGGCCCAGCACCTAGGACGGGCCATCCAGGATGCTTTTCAGCCGGTCAAAGTCGGCGTCGCCATCGTCGGCTTGGAAGTGCGCCACGTGCACATCCACCTCTCGCCGATTTGGCAAATCTCGGACCTCGATTTTTCCCGGCAAGATAAGCACCCCGACCCGAAGGCCATGGACGAAGCGGCGGAAAAAATCCGCGCCAGCCTGTGCAAGTTGGGGCTAGGCAACAAGACCTAACCCCGCGCACGCATCAAGATCTAGGGCTGGATCAGAATCTCGAGCGCGTTCGAGAGTCCGGTCGTGCTGGCCGACGGCGGATCGCGGAACCAGGACTGGACGTAGGAGAACGATCCCACCAGCAGACCCGCGCCGCCGCCGCCGGATTGGTTGAGCATGTCCGTCAGCGTGTAGCTGTAGCTGCCGGTGCAAGGCAGAGATCCTCCGGCATTTTGAACCATCAACCGGAACAGCGGTGCCTTCAGGCACAGGGTTCCGCCTTGGAAGGCGACGAATTGCGGACCGCTCGTTCCAAAAAACGTGATGCCGTTCTGGCCTGTTTCGACATTCGATGTGGTCAGCACGAAGTTGCTCGGGCCGGCCAGGCTTGGCGCGCCCGTCGAGCCGATGGTGGGCACGCAGCCGCTCGAGCTGGTCTTGGCCGTGCAATAGACCGTGGTGCTCGTGTCGAGGAAGCTGGCGAAGATGTCGCGGAAGCCGTTGGTGTCGCCGGCGACGATGTTGCTGGCGGTCGACGTGAACGTCAGCACTTTGGCGTCGGGCGTGATGTGCGGGACGAAGCTGTCGGAATTGGCCTGCGAACCATCGAAGCTGAAATTCAAGCGCTTGGTCACTTGCAACAGGCGGTCGCGCAAAAACACGTCCTGCACGTTGTTGGTGTCCCCAGGCACCAAGTTGGTGCCGAGCGACGCAAACACGACCAAGCGGCCATCGGCGCTCATGGCGGTCGGGGAACGCGTGTAGCTGTTGGCCTGGGCTCCATTCGGTTGCACATTGAGGCGCGTGGTGGTCAACGTGGCGATGTCGAAGGCGAAGGCATCCCAATTGTTGTTGCTGTCGCCGGTCACCAAGTTGCCGGCCGCGGAACAGTAGGTGACGGTTTGGCCATCGCCGGAAATGCTGGGCCAAATCGTCTCGTTGTTGGCCTGCACGCCGCTGGAGGAAACATTGGCGCGTAGCAGCGTGCCGGTTTGCATGTCCTTCCAGAAGACGTCGCCTTGGCTATTGGTGTCCCCGGCGACCAAGTTCGAGGCCGTCGAGAAGAACACGACGTAGCGACCGTCGTGGGAGGGCTCCGCGGCGTAACTGACGCCGTTGCCTTGAACTCCGGTAGAGGAGGTGCTGACTAGCGCCAACGTGTTCGTGGCGCGATCCAGACGATAGATGTCTTGCAAGCCGTTGGTATCGCCTGGGACCAAGTCGGCGTTGGATTCAAAGGTGATCCAGTTGGCGTCGGGAGACATCCGAGGTTGGTCGCTGCGCAAGCTGGCCTCTGCGCCAGTCGATGTCAGGCTGAGGCGCATGTTGGTTCCCGAGCTCATGTCGCGCAAGAACACATCCCAGGTGCCGTTGGTGTCGCCGGACACGATGTTGGACGCATTGGTCGACCAAGCCACGAACCGGCCATCGCCCGAAATCGCTGGTGCGACGGCAATGCCATTGCCCGCGTTGCCGCTCATGGCCTTGCTGGCGAGCTCCGTGGTGTTCGTCAGCAGGTCGCGCCGGTAGATGTCTTGCTGGCCGTTCATGTCGCCCGCCGCCAGGTTGTTTGCGTCGCTCTGGAACACGACGAAGCGCCCGTCGGCTGAGATCAAGGAGTAGTAGGAGTCCTTGTTGGCCAAAGTGCCTGCGCTGGAAACGGAAACCGGCGCGTTGTTTTGCGCGGGGATGGGAAGGCAGAGTGCAAGGAGCGGGAGGGCACGCTGGATCATGGCGCTCTATACGTGGCTAGGGGGAGGCGCTGGGAATACGGCCCGGCGGCATCAGCCGCTGGGCGGCGCAGTTCCCAAGCATCCTAGCAGGCTTTTTCCCGTCTGCGGGCCGACGCGCGCGGCCTAGAAGAAGCTGCGCACCAATAGGAACGTGCCGAGCACGACCAGCGGTAGGCCGATCGGCAGACCCAACAACGTGAGGCACAGTCCAAGGCCCAGGATCATGAGCAGCAGGCCCACGATGCCCCCCACCAGGCGCAGGAAAAAAAGCAGGATCGAGCCCAGGACCGACGCCAACTTGGCGAAGGGCCACAGGAACCAGGGAGTGGGTTGGGCGCAGGCGGCACTCATGCTCGTAGCGCATGAATACAGCGCCGCGCCGCAGTCGGTTACCGGCGCACTTTCATGACCACCAACGAAGCGACCAGCGCCGTACAAGCCAGGCCAAAGAGCAAGCCGCCATCCGTCTCGCCGTCGATCACGATGGGGATGCCTAGCTTGGTCAAATGCGCCCCAATGGCTCCGACCATGGTTCCCGCAGCCAGCAGCGCACCCAAGCACGCAGTCTTCCGAAACAGGATCAAGATCACAGCCAAGGCCTCGACGGCTCCAGAGCCGTAGCGGCCCCAGGGTTCAGCCCCGAGCTGCTCGAAAATCCATTTCGACTCCTTGGCGCCCGTGAACTTGAAGAACAGCGTTTGCCCCAGAATCACGGCGACGGCGATCTGGCACACCCAAGCTAGTGCGGAGGCGCCGGCGGAGGTTTTCGACTTCATTGGGCGACCTCTCGCGCTTCGCGCAGATCCAGCCACTCGCCTTTGGGCTTCTTGGCCAGCAGCTTGGCCCACGACGCATCCGCCTTGGGCTGGAATTTTCCGGGATCCTTGATCCACTTGGCGCGCGTGTCGTTCAAGAAGCCCTTGTAGAAAACGTACAGTTTGCCTTCGGCAACGAGGAACGACTTGGGATCGATTTCGACCTTTTCGCCGTCGACCATGGCCCAGGCACACCAGCCCCCATAGGTCGGCTCGAAACGCCCAGGTGACTTCTGGAACAATTCCAGGTTCTCCTTTGACGCAAATCGGTAGCGCACGCCTTCGTGCACATGCTCGAACTCCTTGGCACCCGTTAGGGCCTTCCCGCCACCTTCGGGAAAATAGGCCACCGGGTCGAATCCCTGCAGGGCCAAGCCCGCCTTGCCCAGATTGAACTGGCTGACATCTCGCTTGGCCGGCTCTTGGAGGCTTTCTGCGTAGGCGGCGCGGGAAAGCCCCACGGAGCCAGTGGCCGTGGCCACTAGGGGCAAAACGAGCGCCCAAAGGGCCAAATGTCGAAGTCGGGGCGTGGACTGCATCGGGATCATCCTCTGGGTGCGGGTCTGAATGTCAGGTTCGGAGAGGGGTTTCACGTCCGGATCTCGGTGGCGTTACCCCCAGCCTCAACCCCAGGCCGGGCCGAGGTGGCTGCCATACCTGGTGCCGAACCCAGCCCAGGGTTTCCAACAAAATCCGTGGCGCTGGCCAGGTTGACGGTAGCAAAGACCCAGGGGTACCATCGGCTTTCCACCCAACGGGGCCAGCTGGCGCGTTTGCGCTAACCCCGAGCGGAAATCCACTCCGGAAGAGCACGTTCACGGCCATCCGCCCTGCAGGGGTTTCGCCCACTTCCGTCATGCTCGTTCCGCGCCGTTGGCAGGTTTGGCGGTGGTTGCTCCGATGAACTCGGACTCGATGGATTCGAGTGCCAGCGGAGCGCGCGCGTGGCGATCACATGGCATGCGTCTGCCAAATCGCCCTCTCTGCGCGAATCGCGATTCAAACGCAAGCTTGGCGAACATTTCACGTCGCCATGCGTTCGCTTGTCTTCCTTTCCGCCCGGCTCGAGCTCGACGAAAAGCGAGCGGGCAATTCGCACCGATTTTCAACTGACAGACCGATCGAGGTTCGTTTCCCATGACCTTTCGCGCCTACGTAGGCAACATTCCTTTCTCCTTCACCCCGGAAGATCTCACCCGCTTGTTCTCAGAATTCGGTTCCGTGCGCGGAGCTGAAATCATCAACGATCGTGCTACCGGTCGTTCGCGAGGATTCGGTTTCGTCGCACTGGATACGGCGGAAGCACTGAAGTCCGCGATCGAAGGGCTCGATGGCAAGGCCTTGGGCGGTCGACCCCTGGTGGTCAACGAAGCGCGCGAACGCGCGCCGCGGGCGCCTGGCGAAGGCGGCGGCGGCGGCGGCGGCGGTCCGCGTTCCGGCGGCGGCGGTGGGTACCAGGGCGCGCGT
>JAKFYL010000142.1 GCA_021730845.1 Planctomycetota bacterium
TGGGGGGGGGGGTAGTAACGAATTCGTAAAACCATCTTCCACAACGCCGCTACTGCTGCATGGGCCACAAGAAATCCTACACCGAAGCTCCGCCGCACGTTCCGACCGCAGAAATCCAGACTGCAAGTATATGACCCTCCCCAAAATCGAAGAGGAACCTGTCTTGGGGCGCCGCTGCGGTGGAACCCTGGGCAAGAGCCTCAACCAGTTCATACTCCACGGCCAAGGTTTCGCCGCGAATCAGGCCTTCATAGCGCTCCAAACTGCGGCGCAGCGGAGCTGAGGTCGTCGCGAAGCGCAGCCGCACGCGATCTTCGACCGCCAGGCCCAGTTCCTTGCGCTGCGTGTTGACGCGGTTGACGACTTCGCGCGCCAATCCCTCCGCGATCAGGCCTTCATCGAGCTCCGTGTCGAGCCACAGGATCAGTTCGCCGTCCGTTTCGACCGGGAACGAGGCCTGGCTTTCGACCCGGATTTCGACCATGTCCAGGGTGAGCAGCACGGTCTCGCCGGACACGTCGATACCGACTTCCTCGCACAGGCGCAGGCGCTGCAAATCCGCCGGCCCCAGCGCTTGAATGCGCTCGGCGGCCTCCTTCATGCGCGGCCCCAAAATCTTGCCCAAGACGCGAAAATTGGCTTTGGCGGACAGCAAGACGACCTTGCCGTCGTCCGCGGCCAGACTGCCGATCGACTTCACGTTGAGCTCCTCGAGCAGTTCGTGGGCCGCAAAACCTTTGCCCAGCAGCTCCAGCGCCCGCGGATTCGACGAGCGCAGGTGCAGCGCACGCAGCGGCTGGCGAATCTTGATACCCACGCTCTCGCGCAGCGCGCGCCCCATGACCACGGCGCGCTGCACCAGCTCCATCGAGCGCTCCAAGTCCAAGTCGATCCACTCCGCCTTGGCCTCCGGCAGGCGCTCGCCATGCACCGAGCGCTCCGATCCCGACAAGCGTTCCCACAGCATCTCGGCCAGATACGGCGTCAGCGGAGCCAGGCACAGCGCCACCGCCGACAGCGCGCGGTGCAGAGCGCCGTAGGCCGCGAGCTTGTCCGCTCCCGTCTCGCCCTTCCAGAATCGGCGCCGATTGCGGCGGATGTACCAATTGGAAAGGTCGTCGATCGCAAAGCGCTCGATTTCGCGCGCTGCACTGGGCAAATCGAAGTTCGACAGGCGCTCCTTGACCTTGGCTAGCAGCGACTGCGTGCGCGAAGTGATCCAGCGGTCCATTTCGGTCCACTGCTCGCGCGGCGGCATCCCGGGCTGTACGGGATCGAACTTGTCGATGCGCGCGTATTCGCGGAAAAACTGGTAGGAATGGGCCAGCGTCGCAAACAACTTGCGCCGCGCTTCCGACATGCCCGCCGGGTCGAATCGCTTGGGCAGCCAAGGCGCCGCGCTGGAAAGCAAGTACCAACGCACGGAGTCGGCGCCGTGTTCTTCGATCGCTTTCCAAGGATCGAGCACGTTGCCCAGGCGCTTGGACATCTTGACGCCGTCCTTGTCGAGCACGAGCCCGTTGACCAAACAGGCACGGTAAGCCGGCGCGGGACCAAGCTTCCACTCCGGTTGCGACGCGACGAAGGAACCGATGGCGTGCAGCGTGTAGAACCAGCCGCGCGTCTGATCGAGTCCCTCGCAGATGTAGTCGGCCGGAAATTGCTGGCGCAGGGCCGCGTCGCTACCCGGGACGTGGGGCCAACCGTGTTGCGCATAGGGCATGGCCCCCGAATCGAACCAGCAGTCGACCACCGCCTGCGTACGGCGCATGACCTTGGAGCAGCGCCGGCAGGCAAACGTGACTTGATCGACCGACGGTTTGTGATGGTCGAAGCCCTGCGGCAAACCGCCCGCGCGCTCTGCCAGCATCTTCGCGCTCTCGATGGCCTCCTCGGCGCCGCAACCCTCGCACACCCAAAAAGGCAGCGGCGTGCCCCAATAGCGGTCGCGCGAGATGTTCCAATCGACGTTGTTCTCGAGCCACTCGCCAAAGCGCTTGCTGCCGATTTCCGGCGGAATCCAGCGGATTTGCTGGTTTTCTTTGGCCATGCGCTGGCTGTATTCGCTGGTGCGCAAGTACCAAGCCGGCGAAGCGAAATAAAGCAGCGCCGTGTCGCAGCGCCAGCAATGGGGATAGCTGTGGTTTTCGCGCGAGTTCTTGAGCATGCGCTCGCGCGACTTGAGGTCGGCCATCAAGGCCTCGTCGGCCTCCTTGAAGAAAGTGCCCTCGGCCACGCCCCCCACCGTGCACACGAATCGACCGGCGGGTCCCACGGCTTGCAGCACAGGCAACTGATAGCGCTTGGCCGTGTCCCAGTCGTCGGCGCCGTAGCTGGGCGCCTGGTGCACGATGCCGGTGCCGTCTTCGACGGTCACGTACTCGGCCAGCACGATCGAATGCAGCGCATTCTTCGTGGGCGTCCAAGAGCCGGGCTCGACTTCTGGAATCGCGGTCCCTTCGAACGGCGCGAGATAGCGTTGGCCTAGCAACTGCGCGCCTTGCTTGCGCTCGAGTTCCACGGCTTGCTTGCCAAACACGGCCTGCACGCGCTCCGCCACCAGCCAGCAGATTTCGTAGCCGCGCGCGCCAGGCGTTTCGCCCTTGGGCACGGGCAGCGGCACGCGCACGCGCACGTAATCGCGCTCTGGGTGCACGGCCAGGGCGACGTTGGAGGGCAAGGTCCACGGCGTGGTGGTCCAAGCCAGGAAGCTCTCGGCCTCATTTCCGGCCTGATTTGCCAGGGGAAAGCGCACGATCACGCTGGGGTCGGACAAGTCGCGGTACACGCCCGGCTGGCCCAATTCGTGGGAGGAAAGCCCCGTCCCGCAACGTCCGCAATAGGGCAAGACGCGCTTGCCGCGGTACGCCAGTCCGGCTTTGTGCATGCGCGCGAGCAGGAACCACAGCGAGTCGACGTACTCGGGCGCGTAGGTGACGTAGGGATGCTCGTAGTCGAGCCAGAAACCGATGCGCGAGGAGAGCTTTTCCCACTCGCTGCGGTACTTCCACACGGACTCGCGGCAGCGCTCGTTGAAGGCGGCCACGCCGTAGGCTTCGATTTGGTGTTTGCCGCTGATCGAGAGCGACTTCTCGACTTCGAGTTCCACCGGCAGACCGTGCGTATCCCAGCCGGCCTTGCGCAATACCAGGCGGCCCTGCATGGTCTGGAAGCGGCAGATGGCATCTTTCAGCGTGCGCGAAAAGACATGGTGGATGCCGGGACGCCCGTTGGCGGTCGGCGGCCCTTCCCAAAACACGAACGGTTTCTCGCCAGCGCGCTGGGTCTGGATCGTCTCGAAGACGCGCTGCTCCTTCCAGCGTGCATGGATGCGCTCCTCGGCCCCGCAAGGCGAGCTGGTATAGCCCTCCGGAAAAGGTGCGAAACGCTCCTTGGAGGTAGCGGGGCTTGCTTGGGGTGTCGGTGTAGACGGCCGAGTGTTCATGGGGTCCCTAGGGGAAGTAAGGGTTGTACCCCATGCACGCAGCAAATCGAAAAGGGCCCGACTGGGCCGGCGCCGTCTACGCCTGGCGGATGCTATCGGAAGGCCAACCGGATCGTCTTCTTGACCGTTCTCACAGGGGCGAGCTAGGCTTCTCGAACCATGAAGAACGCTCGCACCCTCCTGATTGGTCTAACAGGGCTGTTTCTCTTTGCCAGCAACGCCGCGGCGCAATTGCCCCCGCCGACGATTGAGGTCAATCGATATCGGGAGCTGAACACCACGACTCACCTCATCAACGTAGACGCCTCCGCTCTCGTCGCGCCAAGCGTTTCCTTTCAACGCCTGCCACTTCACCCCTCCGTAGAACTGACCAGCGTTTCGGTCTTCGGCCACTTCTCCGCCCTGTATCGAGTCGACTTCACTGCTCCCACCCCGCAAGGTGGCAATGGAGAGTTTCGTTGGCGCTATTCCTACATGTGCTCGAATTCCAGCAATTGGGGCCCCTCGGAAGGCTACAGCGTCGGTGCAGATAAACACTTCTCGCTCCCCGCGAGCGGACAATCCCATGCGATCTATCAGTGGGACACCCACGCCTCTGAATCTTACTACAAAGGTGGAGCGCTGTGGTCGGCCGTCGTGAACAGTTGCACGGGAACGGGGCAGGTGGCGTTCGCATCGTTTCTGAAGGCGAAGATCGAGTCCGTCACGTTGAACAACTTGACGCTCGACAGTCTCCAGGTGTCGGCGCGGTCCTCCTTGCAGTTCAACATGGTAGCCACGCTGCACCCGTCGACAAACGTGCAGTCCTATTGCACAGCGCTGGCGGGCAGCAACGGCGTGCCCTCGATTCTGACGGCTTACGGCGTTCCCCACGCAGGCAAGCCGGCCTTCGTCGTGCGGCTACAAGACGCTCCTGCCTCGAGCACAACCATGCTCGTCTTGGCATCCGGCCAAGGCAACACGCCCTTTGGAACGTTCCATGCTTGCTTGAGTGGCACGCGGCTGTATTCCAGCCCGGTCCTCATTCCAAACGCTCTGGGAAAGATCGATTTCCAGTTGTATTTGCAGGAAATTGCTCCGGGCACGACGGTTTACGCTCAAGCCTTCCTGCACGAAGCTGGAACAGGAAACACTCTGTCGACGCAGGGACTGGCGATTCCGGTCTTGCCCTGAGTGGCTGGGTGCCCATCGCCGCGCGGCGCCGACTGCAATTGGGAAGAGTCAGCTCTGCCGAGGGTGCGGAAACATGCACGAGCAGATCGCTGGACGGCTTGAATTGTCTTGCCCGACTTGGCCAGTAGCTCGTCGAGTCGTGCAGATAAGCCTCAAGCCCCACCCGCGCGATCGCCGGTGGGGCCTGAGGTCGTCACCACACCGCCCCTACGGTTCGGGCTCGAAGATTGCTGCGAAAATGTCCAGCTCCACCGAGAAAGCGAATGGAAGCCTGACAATGCTGAGTCCGTACCGAGCTTCTCCGCCTCCACTTCCGTGTACGCTCGCGATCATTGGACTTACGGGTTCCGGGGGACCCTGGTGAATTTTGAAGTTGTCTTCTACGGGGTAGCGATACTCTAGGCCAGAAGATGTGAAGCGAAGCTGGTCGATTGTGTAAATACTTTCGTCGGGTTTACCGATCCAGTGTTGATATTGGGCAACCACGAACTCAGAACCGTCACAGTCTGCCTGCGGACTTTGCTGCATACTATAGATCGCATGGTAGTTGTAGCCGCTTGGCTTAGTCAAATAGGCGATCGAAGCGCCGGCATGGACATACCCGTTCGTGAGCCCGTGGACGTAGGTTAGCGGCATTCCGTTGCTGCCGTACGCTTCATCCCAAGTTGATGCCAGGATCCATCTGCGCGGATTGCCATCGAAAGTCTCGTCCGTACTGGATGAAGG
>JAKFYL010000282.1 GCA_021730845.1 Planctomycetota bacterium
GACAGGTACCACCGCTGGCGCCGCTACAAGCGCTACTCGACGGGCATCATCGGCGATCTCTTGGTGCACATGATGACTCCCATGGTAAACGCGCTCGACGTGGGCTGGCCCGTGCACGTGAGCGCGACCGGCACGCACTTCGCGAAATTCCAGATGGAGAACCACGACCAGGTCGTGCTCACCATCGGCTTCGAAAAAGAACACCTCATGACCGTGGTGGGGTCGACCTGCAACGAAACCGGCCTGGAACAATTGATCCGCGGCCACGAGGCCAACCTGTTCCTGGGTGGCAACAACTGTGTGCTGCGGCCGGAGCGCGTGTTCGCCGACGACAGGGACGAACTCGAGATCAAGTGTGAGGGAATCGATGAGCAAAACGAGCTGCGCCGCGATTGGCTGGCCAGCATGCGCTCGCGTCAGCCCAACCGCAGTCCGGTCGAGCTCGGCACGCGCGTGATGGTCATCGTCGACCTGGCGGCGCGCTCCTTGTGGACTGGAAAGTCCTGGACGTACGATCCCAAGACTCGCGCGGCCCAGCCCGCCTGATGCCGGTCGTTCTGGCAACGCCGGCCATGGGGACGCGCTTCGAGCTCGTGCTCGACGCCGGGTTCCTTCCAGAACGCCACGTATACGCGGCTGGCGAGGCGGCACTCGAAGAGATTCGCCAAGTGGAGGCGCGTTGGAGCGCCTTTCGTTCCGACAGCTTGCTGGCCCATCTGCAGCGCGAAGCTTGGCATCGGGCTTGCCTGATCGAACCCGACGATTTCGTCTTGCTGCAAATGGCGCTCGGTGTCTGGCGCGCTTCAGCGGGCGCGTTCGATCCGACGCGGCGTGACCACGACCGCGCCGATCTGGGGCCCGAGGCCATTGCGCTCGATGCGCGGCATGGGAGCGTTTCGTTTAAGACCCGGGAGCTGCGGCTGGACCTAGGCGGAATCGCCAAGGGTTGGGCCTTGGACCGCGCAGCGAGCGTGCTGCGACAAGAGGGCATCCACAACGCATTGCTGCACGGCGGATCCAGTTCCGTTTTGGCTCTGGGCGCTCCCCCCGGCCAAGCTGCCTGGCAAGTCGCGCTCGATACGGGCGCGAACGCACCGGTGATTGCGCTGCGCGATTGTGCGTTGGGTGTGTCCAGCCAGGACGTACAGCTCGCTAGCCATGGCCGGATGCACGTCGTCGATCCCGTGCGCGGAACACCGGCCGCCAGCGAGTTGTGCGCCGTCGTCATCGGTCCCTGCGCCGCAATCGCCGACGCCTGGTCGACCGCGCTGCTCGTGCAAGCCTCTAGGCCGGAATGGGACCTGGATTCGTCGACTCGCTCCGTCTTCGCTGGTCGCGAGTGGCTCATTGGCCGCGGCCGCGCGGGCCGGCGCGATTGGAGCCGATCCGGCAGCGAGCACCATGCTCCCATTCATGACTTGGAACCAACCCTTCCGCTCTATGCACTCTCCTGACAGACGCACCCTATTGACTCGCACGGCAGGCGCTGCGGCCGCCTTGGCCATTGCTCCAGGCATGGAGTGGCTACCCGCAGCCGTGCGCCCCAGGGAACCGCTGGATGTCGCGCTCGTCGGCGTCGGACGCCAGGGGCGAGCCATCCTGGCCGAACTCTCCAAGATCGAGAATGTTCGCGTGGCCGCGCTGTGCGATATCAGTGAGTCGCGCCTCAAGGCCGGTCTGCGCCGCGCGCCGGCGGCCAAGGGCTACGAAACGCACGCCGAAATGTTGCGTGCTGAGCCCGGCCTAAAAGCCGTCATCGTGGCCACGCCTTCCCACAGCCACCGTGCGCCGACGGTGGATTGCTTGGCCCAAAAGAAACACGTCTTCATCGAGTGCCCCTTGGCGACGACGGCGGAAGACGCGGCCCTCATGCGCGAGGCCGCGCGGGCTGCGTCCGTGGTGTGCGCGGTAGGCATGCAAGGGCGCTCGAATCCTATCTACGCTTTGGCGCGTTCCTTTCTGCGCGGCGGAGCCATACGCACGGTCACGTCCATGCGCGCCCAGTACCACAAGAAGACGACCTGGCGCCAACCGGCGACCGATCCGGCCGAGGAGCAAGCCCTCAATTGGCAGCTCGATGCAGCGCATTCCCTAGGTTTGATCGGGGAATTCGGCATCCAGCAATGCGACGTGTTCCATTGGATGCTCGATCAGTATCCCAGCAGCGTGCTTGCCAGCGGCGCGGTGCTGACCTACGACGACGGCCGCAAGGTGGCTGACACGGTGCAGTGCCAGTTCGCCTTCCCCAGCGGGCGCGTGCTGCACTGGGACGCTACGCTCGCCAACAGCTTCGAAGGCCAGTACGAATTGATGCTGGGCGAGATGGGCTCGCTCAAACTGGCCTGGACCGCCGGCTGGATGTTCAAGGAGGCCGACGCGCCGACGCAAGGCTGGGAGGTCTATGCCAACCGCCAGCAATTCCACGACGAGCAAGGCATCACCTTGATCGCCGACGCGACCAAGCTCGCGGCCCAGGAGAAGCTCAAGGAGGGTGTGGGGCTGCCGAATCCGCCGCTGTACTACGCGCTGTCGGACTTCTTGCGTTCGATCTTGGAGAACGCGCCCGTGGTGTGCACGGTCGACGAAGCGGCGCGGGCCTTGAGCGTGGGCTTGGCGGCGCATCGCGCTTTGCAAACCGGGGCCAGCGTGCCGATCGAGTCTGAAACCAAGTAAAGGCCGGAGTTTGCCCGTGAATTGGCCGCGACTTTCAAGTCTCCCCTGGACCGCGCGCGTGGGATTGACCGGCATCGTGCTGACGATGCTGGCCGGGCTGGCGGCGTCCTTGGCCCATGTGCGCGAGCACCATCACAAGCGCGACGGCCAAACGGGCTTGTCGCTGGACGATTTGCTCGGCGCCTACGCCGGCTTGCACAGCCAGTCGCCCTTGGCCGGCGCCTTGCAGCGAGCTCACCCAGAGAACCTGCCCGCGAACGTGCGACAAGCTTTGCTGGACTGGCTGGCGAGCGACAAGCTGACCGAGCAGTACGACGCCCTCGATCTGGGAGCGCTTGCGCCCGCCGAGCTTCTCGACCAGCACTGCTTGTCCTGCCACGCGCGCACGGCCGAGCAGGGAGCGGGTATCGGCGCGAGTGTTCCGCTCGACTATTGGGATGACGTGAAGAAGCTCGCCTTCTCGCGCGATCTGGAGCCCACGGCGCTGGAAATCCTGATCGTGTCCACGCACACGCACGCCCTGTCGCTGGCGGTGGTAGTGCTAGCGATCATGGGGCTGGTGCATTGCACGCGCTTTTCGCGCAGCCTGTGCGGCTGGATTTCCATGGCCGGAGGGCTGGGGCTGGCCATGGACATCGGCGGCTGGTGGCTGACGCGCGCCTATGGAGGAGCCTTCGTGCTGGTGATCGCCGGGGGCGCGCTCCTGACCGCGCACATCGTGCTGGGATCGCTCTTGACCTTGGCCGAGCTCTGGTTGCCTCTGCGTGGAGGCGATCACGCGTGAAGCCTCGCATCGGTGTGTGTTCGTGGTCTTTGCGGCCGAGCTCGCCCAAGGACCTGGTCGATCAGGTGCGCGCCACGGGACTGTCCGCCGTGCAACTTGCGCTGGATCCGCTGCGCACCGGCGCTTGGGATTTGGAAGCGCTGCAAATGGCACTCGCCGGCGCGCGCATCGAGTTGCTCTCGGGCATGATGGGCTGCGAGGGCGAGGACTATGCGACGCTGGATTCGATCCGCGAAACGGGCGGATTGCGGCCCGACGACACGTGGAACGCGAACTTGCAAGCAGCCCAGGACAACGCGCGTTTGGCCCGGGCGCTGGGACTGTCCCTCGTGACGTTTCACGCCGGTTTCTTGCCCCATGAACGCGGCCACCCCGAGCGCGCCAAACTGGTCGATCGATTGCGCCAGGTTGCTGCCGTCTTCGCGGGTCAGGGCGTGCGCCTGGGACTGGAAACCGGCCAAGAAGCGGCGCCAACTTTGCTGGAGGTGCTCGCCGAGGTTGCGCATCCCGCGCTAGGAGTCAATTTCGACCCGGCCAACATGATCCTGTACGGCATGGGGGAACCGGTGGCAGCTGTGCGTGCGCTGGCCCCACAAGTCTTGCAAGTGCACGTCAAGGACGCTTTGCCGGCACAGCGGCGCGGCACCTGGGGTAGCGAAGTCCCCGTCGGCAGCGGCGCCGTCGATTGGAGCGGTTTTTTCGCCGTGGTCTGCCCGTTGGGCGTGCCGTTCGTCATCGAGCGCGAGGCCGGCGAGACGCGCGTGGCCGACATTCGCACTGCCAAGCAACTCGTGGAACAGCATTGCCACAAGGCCAAACCATGAAACGCGCGACCTCCAAGTCGGCCGCTGCCGACCATTGCATTCGCTTCGGCGTCGTCGGCCTGGGAATGATGGGGCGCACGCACATCGAGGCCATTCGCGCCGCATCGCAAGCCGGTCTCGCCTGCCGCCTGGTTGCAGTCTGCGACGGGGACCCCTCGCGCTTGGACGGCCGCGCGCGCACCGGCGGCAACGTCGTGCAGGGGGGCTTCGGCTTGTTGTTCGATCCGCGCAGCGTGCGCACGGGCACGCAGCCCGAAGCGCTGTTAGCGGATCCCGAAGTGGACGTGGTCAGCATCTGCACGCCCACGGACACGCATGTGCCCTTGGCGCTGGCTGCCCTGCGCGCGGGCAAGAACGTGCTGTGCGAAAAGCCACTGGGACTGACCACCAAGCAGATCGCACCCTTGCTGCGCTTGCCACAAGAGCCGCTGCTCATGCCGGCCTTGTGCATGCGATTTTGGCCCGGGTGGCGTTGGCTCAGGGATCAGATTCGCTCGCGCTCGTTCGGGCGCGTTCAAAGCGCCGTGTTTCGCCGCTTGGCCAGTCGCCCCACGTGGTCGCCCGGCTTTTACCAGGACCCGCGGCGCTCGGGCGGCGCCCTGGTGGACCTGCACATCCACGATGCCGATTTCGTGCGCTTCTGTTTCGGAATGCCCTTCGCGGTGAGCAGCACCGGCAGCCTCGACCACGTCACCACGCTGTATCACTTCGAGCGCGGGCCTGCGCATGTGGTCGCCGAAGGTGGCTGGGATCACGACAGCGGCTGGCCATTCCAGATGGCATTTACGGTGGTGTTCGAGCGCGCCACCGCGGACTTCGATTTCCGCCGCGACCCCAAGCTGCTCGTGTACGAGGGCGGGAACAAGCGCAGCATCGAACTCGAGCCGCTCACGGGCTACGACGGAGAAATACGCCACTTGGTGCAGTGCCTCTCGGGGGGCACGCGCAAGCTCGAGGCCACGGCGCTGGACGGCTTTGAAGTAGCGCGCTTGCTCGAGGCCGAGAAGAAGAGCCTGGAATCGGGCAAGCGCGTCCGTCTCT
>JAKFYL010000010.1 GCA_021730845.1 Planctomycetota bacterium
AAATCGACGCACACGCCGGGACACGCAATTCCACGCCGGCTGGGGCCGGCTGGCGCTGGTTGCAGCGGCCTGCATGGGAATGCCGCTGGCAAGTGGCTGGGCCCAGGGCGCGCAACGCTTGGCCGCTTGGAGGATGGACGCAGGAAACCCTCAGGAGGCCGGCCTAGCAGAAGACTTCGCCGACAGCTTGCTCGAAGAGTACTTCGTGCTCGAACTGCTGGCTCAGGGGTCCGAACCCGCGAGCGATTGGCCCACGGCCAGTTCCCGCCGCGGCGAATTCACTGGCCTGGCCTTGGTTCGCACACGACAAACTGCGACTGGTTTTCAATGGGAATGCGACGTGCGTTTTGCCAGCGCGGGCTCGCGCGTGATTCATGTGGAACGCCAACAGGCAAACGCCCGCAATCTCGTTTGGCGTGAACTTCGCGAGCGCGACGGCCGCACCGTAGTCGCGCGCGAGGACGACAAGTCCGAGCTTGCAGTGCGCGAGTGGGTGGGCCGCACGCGCGTCGACGAACAGCTGCACAACAGTTCAAGCGTGCTGTTCCCTTTGCAAGTGCTGGCGCGTGCGCGCGCGGATCTGGCGAGCGAAGTCGCGCAGGTGTTCGATCCTGTCAGCCGCACGGTCGAGACCTGGACCCTGCGCCAGACGATCGAATCGCCGCCGGCACCTGGGATCGATTCGCCCGGCAAGCGCTGGGTCGAATGTTTGCGCGAAGATGGCAGTTGCGCCGCCGCCTGGTGTTTCCAAGACCAGCGCCTCATGGCGTTTCGCTGGCAAAACGGCGGGTTGCTGGCGCGCCGCATCGAAGCGAGAGCATTCGAGGACAGTTGGCGCGCTCTGGAAGGTCCGCTCGAGCCGACCACGCAAAGCGGCGCGGTTTCTGTGAAGTCTGAGTGAAAGCTTGCTCCGCCGCTGGCGGGAACGCACGATTCAGGGGGTCGCGGGCTGGAGGGGCCCGTTTGGTATGGGTTATGCTGCGCGGCTGGATACAGCACACATGATTCGACGCAGCCCCCCGCACCCAGTCCGGCTTTTGAAAGCTGCGGCGCTAGCCTGTCTGTGGTCGTCGTGGTCCCTGGGCTGCAAGTCCCAGGAAGTACGTCTCCAAGAGGCCGACCAAGAGGTCGGCGCGATCTTGGCGGCGACCTTGGAGCGATTTCACGCCGACCCCGAACAGTTCACCATCGACGTCGCACCGCAGGCGTTGCGCGAGCGCATTCAGTCCGGCGCCGTCAGCCAACTCGGGCCCCTGGACTTGCCCCAAGTGCTGGGTATCGCGGCCGGCAACAGCCGCCAGTACCAAGATCGCAAAGAAGCGCTGTTCTTGGCGGCCTTGCAACTCACCCTCGAGCGCTACGCTTTCGCGGTACAAACCAAGGGCACGCTGGGCGCGCTGCTGTCGGGCTCGGGCGACACCGCGGAATCGGTGAGTGTCGACGGCGGCCTGGCCTTCGAGCGCATCTTGGGAACGGGTGCGGAGATCGTCGGTTCGATCGGCCTGAACCTGTTTCGCAGCTTGACGAGTTCGGATTCGCCCAACGCCACCACGAGCCTGTCGCTGGCGGTCACCCAGCCGCTGCTGCGTGGTTTCGGCCGGCGCATCGTGCTCGAACCGCTGACTCAGGCTGAACGCGATGTGGTCTATGCAGCGCGCGCGTACGAGCGTTTTCGCCGCACGTTCGCCGTGGACACGACGACTCGCTATTGGCGCATCCTGCAGCAAGTCGACATCGTCGAAAACGAGCGCCAGAACGTGGCGAACTTGGAGGTGCTGCGCTCGCGCAACGAAGCGCTGGCGCAGGCAGGGCGGCTCTCGGATATCCAAGTGGACCAGGCGCGCCAGGATGAACTGCGTTCGCGCGACCGTTTGATTGG
Source organism: Planctomycetota bacterium (assembly GCA_021730845.1). GTDB lineage: Bacteria > Planctomycetota > UBA1135 > UBA1135 > JAKFYL01. Next base: position 1,880 of record JAKFYL010000010.1, read on the forward strand.
AGAAACGGCCCAACTGGAATTGCTGCAGGACCAGTTCAAGGTGTTCTTAGGGTTACCGCCCAAGGTGCAACTCGTTTTGGACGGCAAGGAGCTCCAAGGCCTGAGCGAATCCTTGCCAGTCGATGCCGAAGATCCCAAGTGGCAAGAAGAGGTGCTGGCGGGCGTGGCCCTGCGCCGCAGGCTGGACTATTTGACCTCGCTGGATGAGGTTGACGACGCCAAGCGCAGGATCGAAGTAGCCGTGGATGGCTTGCGCACGAGTTTGGACGTTGTTGCCAAAGCCGACATCGAATCGGACTCGGGACAGCCGCTGTCGCTGGACTCGAACGACTTGGAATGGAGTTTGGGTTTGGAAGTCGATTTGCCCATCGATCGATTGGCCGAGCGCAACGCGCTGCGCGCGGCGCTCATCGCGCGCGACCAGGCGCGGCGCGAAGCCGAGTTGCTTGGCGATCAAATCCGCTCCGACCTACGCGACGACCTGCGCCAGGTGCGCGCTTCGCTGCAAGCGTGGCGTATCCAACTGGGGGCCGTGGAGCTGGCTTCCAGGCGCGTAGAAAGCACGAATCTGAACTTGGAAGCCGGCCGCGCCGACACGCGCGATATTCTAGAAGCCCAGGAGGCGCTCGTGGAAGCTCAGAATGCCGCTACGCAGGCCCTGGTCGACCATCGTTTGGCGATCCTCTCTTTGTGGCTGAGTCTGGAAATACTCCAAGTCGACGGCCAGGGATTGAGTTCGGAAAGCGACTGGTCCACACCCATTGAGAAGCCCTGATGATTGCCACACCCGCACTTCGACATCGTACTCGTTCCAATCTCCGCGCCGGCGCCGCATGGTTGTGGTGGACTTTGGCCCTGGGTTCGCTTCTAACTGTCGGCTGGTGGGGTGGCAAGCGCGCCGGTTGGATCGGCGTTGCCACGGAAGCGGCTGTGCGCGGAGTGCGCGTGGAGCGCGGTCCATTGCGCATCAGTGTGACGGAGCGCGGCAACCTCAAGGCTGCCGACTCGGTCAGCCTCAAGAGCGAGATCGAAGGCCAGACCACGATTCTGTTCCTGATCCCCGAGGGCAGTCACGTCAAGCAAGGCGACCTGCTCGTCGAGCTGGACGCCACCGCGCTGGTCGACAAGAAAGTGCAGCAGGAAATTTCGCTGCGCAATGCCGAAGCAGCCTTCGTCAAGTCCAAGCAGAACTACGACATCCAGGTCAGTCAAAACGAGAGCGACATCGCCAAGGCCGAACAAGACTTGGATTTCGCGCGCCAGGATTTGCGCAAGTTCGTGGAAAGCGACCGCGATCTACAGCGCAAGAGTTCCGAAGAGGAAATCGCGCTGAGCGAAGAGGAATACGCTCGTGCGCGCGAAAACTTGGCCTGGTCGGAAAAGCTGGCCGAAAAGGGCTTCCTGACCACCACGGAACTGGAAGCCGACCGCTTGAACGAGAGCCGGGCGCGCATCTTGCGCGACCAGGCCGAACGCGAGCTTAAGCAGAAGGTCGATTTCGAGTTCCCGCGCCAGGTTGCCGAACTGGAAGGCAGCTTGGCCGAGGCGCAACGCGAACTCGAGCGCGTCAAGCTCCAAAGCGCGGCCAAGCTGGTCGACTTCGACGCCGATCTCAAGACCAACGAGGCCAAACTGGCTTTGGAGCGCGAGAAACTCACCAAGCTGGATCGCCAAATCGCCAAAGCGCGCATGCTCGCGCCCAAGGCCGGCATGGTCGTGTATTCCAAGCAAGAGGACGGCGGGGGGCGCATGGGGCAATCCCAACCGATCGCCGAGGGCACCTCCGTGCGCGAGCGCCAAGAGATCGTGACGATTCCCAACGCGGGCGGCATGATCGCCCAGGCCAGCGTGCACGAATCCGTGCTCAAGCAAGTTCGGGTGGGCCAGAACTGCGTGCTCAAAGTCGATTCCTTGCCCGGTCAGGAGTTCCAAGGCACGGTGAAGTTCGTAGCCCTCTTGCCGGACCAGAACTCGTGGTGGGCCAATCCCAACTCGCGCGTCTATCGCACCGATGTGTCCCTGGTGCAAACGCACCCCGAAATGCGTCCCGGCATGTCCTGTTCGGTGGAGATCCTGGTGGAAGACATCGCCGACACGATGTACGTGCCGGTGCAAGCGGTGTTTCGCCACGACGCGGGCAACGTGGCCTTTGTCACCAAGGGCCAAGGTTTCGACGCTGTGCCCGTGAAGACCGGCCAATACAACGAGAAGTGGGTCCAAATTCTCGAGGGATTGAGCGCGGGCGCGGAAGTCCTGATGAGCGTTCCCGAAGGCTTCAAGCTCACGCCCCAGGCCCAGTCCGAAGTTGCTTTGGAAGGCGCGGCCCAGATGCAAGCGTCCGGCCTGGGCGGTCCCCAGTCCGGCGCGCCGCCGACAAGCGGGGGACCAGGAGGCGCTGGCGCAGGCAACGGATCTGGCGAGCGCGGGGCGCCGGGCGAGCGCGGGGCGCCGGGCCAAGGCTACCCCCGCGGCGCGGGCCGACCCAGCGGCGCCGGTACCGGCCAAGGCGCTGGAGAAAATGAGCGCTCCGGACGCGGTGCCCGCGGAGACAGATCACAGCTCAAGGATGGCGCTGCTGACACACCGCCCCAGCCCAAAGCGGACGGCGCAGCCACCCCGGGCAGCAAAAGTGCCCCTGCGCCCGCACCCGAGCCACGATCGCGGTGACCAGCTCCGAGCAAGCTCCGCCCGGCACGGAGGTCGTTGCCGAACTGGAACAGGTCACGCGCACCTACCTCATGGGCCAAACCAAGGTGCGCGCCTTGGACGCCATTTCGTTCCGATTCCTGCGCGGCGAATATTGGGCCGTGATGGGGAGCTCTGGATCGGGCAAGTCGACGCTCCTCAACATCCTGGGCTGCCTCGATCAACCCAGCTCGGGCGTCTACCGCGTGCGCGGCCAAGATACACGCGGACTCACCGACGACCAGCTGTCGGCGATGCGCAGCACGCACCTGGGCTTTGTGTTTCAGTCGTACAACCTGATCGCCCAGCTCAATGTGCTCGAGAACATCCTGGTGCCGCTGTTCTACCAAGACCAACCGCCTCCAGGCGGCGAAGCGCGCGCCAAGCACCTGGCCCAGCGCGTCGGCCTCGCGGAACGACTGCATCACCGCCCCAGCGAGTTGTCGGGCGGGCAGCAGCAGCGCGTGGCCATTGCCCGCGCCCTGATCAATGATCCGGCCCTGATCTTGGCCGATGAGGCCACCGGCAACTTGGATAGCCAGACGGCCTTGGAGATCCTCGCCCTGTTCGACGAATTGCACGCCGAAGGCAAGACCATCGTTCTGGTCACCCACGAGGCCAGCGTAGGCGCGCGCGCACAAAATATCCTGCGCCTCAAGGACGGCCGCGTGGAGTCCGTCACGCGCAAGTC
>JAKFYL010000446.1 GCA_021730845.1 Planctomycetota bacterium
TGCTTGCGCTTGCCGCGCAGGACTACTTGGTACTCGTTGACCTCGAAGTTGGCCAGTTGCTCCACTCGCCCAACGCTCAACGCTTCCCAAGGAATGTCGCAAATGGTGCCATCACCTTCATCGACGAAGTGATGGTGTCGTTCGAGCTTGGGGTCGAATACGACGCGACCTTCCGCCAGCACGAGTTCGCGCAGCAGTCCCTTGCGAACCAAGAGATTGAGCGTGTTGTACACCGTGGCGCGCGAAAGCATCGGGAAGCCCTGCTTCACGTAGGCCCAGACCTGGTCCGCCGAAGGGTGGGAATCGGTCGCCAGTACAAAACTGGCAACAGCGACGCGCTGCGCGGAGGGCTGGATGCCCTTGAGTTTGAGAATTTGGGCGACGGCGGTGGGCAAAACAGGGGCAGGCTTCTAGGGCTGCGTCCAAGCAAGCTAGCACCTTTCTGGAATCTTTTCTGCGCCGCTAGCGACCCCGAGCTTGGGGGGGTGACCCGTTTGCTGGGGGGATTGGGGCTGGAAGCTTGGAATCGCGCCTGGTTCCCGTCGCTCCCAAGCCCTATCCGATCGGGCCTAGGCCGGAGGTTATGCTCCCCCTAACGGTGTCCACCGGCCAGCGCCTGGAGCGGCCACCTGGCGCGCCACCCCCAGCATCCGCTTCCCAACATGCGACTCTTCATCGCGCTCCTGCTCGGCTTTTCGGTTGTCAGCTTGATGTTTTACGGGATTTGGGTGCCTTGGCCCGACCCGATGGAAGGGGAACTTCGCAAGGTCATGGAGCGCAGCTCCACGACTCCTGCCGGACCGGTCGCAGAGACCATCGATCGCATCGCCGAGTCGGTAGCAAGCGCACCCGCGAATGTTTGGGCGCGCGCGGCCTATGCGGACGAGTTCGATTCGATACTCAAAACGGCTCACGCCCTTTCGAAGCGCGCCTACAACGACGCTGAACTTGCCAGCAAGCATCACACCTTTCGCCAGGTGCGGGCGCTCTTGGAACTCATGGAGTCGAAAGTGGACGAGCCTGAAACTCCGAACAACGATTGGGTGCGCGACCCTTCGTTCAAACACGACCTTTCCGTGGCAATCGCGCGCGCGAGGAGTTCGGTGGACCAGGGTCTGGCGGTCGACCGCTGAAGCCTTGGCTCGCGCCCACGAATCACGCTCGAGTTGGTGTTAGTCGCGCCTGCCGGCTGCGTCCGCTCCGTCGCAGATGGCGCAGTTTTCCATTGCGGCCGCACCCGGGTTCGATCCCGCGAGGTTCTGGAGCATGGACATACCTTTCTTCCGGCGTTCTTGTAGCGCCTGCGTCCATGCCTGTCGCTCTTGGGGAGTCAACCGCAGTTGGGCCAAGTGGCTGGCCGTCCAGCGCTCGACCAACACGGCCAACGCAGCGTGCACGCGAGCAAAATCGCCGCTCAGCAATTCCTGCTGCTCTGCTTCAGGCAATCCCGCGCCGAACGTATCGATCGGCTCCACGTTCTTGTAGCCCTGGAAGGCGGCCCGGCCGCGATAGACATCCAGCGCGTGCCTGGTCGGCAAACACAAGGGGCAGCCGGCAACGAAGTGCGATTGCCCCGACTTGGGTTCGACGGCGAAAATCGCGTCGATCACCGCGTTCGAAACTCCGTCGTTGTAGCAGCCCTGGAGCACCGCGAAGAACACGCCGCGGTGGTATTGGTCGAAGAGGCTCTTTTGCGAGCTAATACGGGCATTTTCCGCGCACCGGGAGCCGCCTCCGAAGACGGGCGCGAACGAACCGAGCAGCCCCAAGGAAAGGCACACGACGAACGGTTGGAACATGGGCATGGCAGCCTCCTAGAGAAACGTGGGTAGTGAATCGGGGTCCGAAGACCTAGATGGTGCAAGCCCGTCTGCGTTAGCACAGCCGAATGCTTCCGGCCTGCGCCAACCTCACAACCTGCGCGCCCAGATGTTGCGGAACCGAACCTTGTTGCCGTGGTCTTGTAGCTCCAGAGGCAACTGATCTGCGTGGGGACTGTAGCTAGCCACGGCGCGATGGGCTGTGGCCCCCAAAAGGGGTCGCGCGTGGTGAACAAGCACTCCGTTGTGCACGACGGTCACCAGGGCCGGCTCGATCACTTGGTCAGCGTCGAAGCGCGGCGCACGGAAGAATATGTCGTAGGTCTGCCAGGCCTTGGGCGCCAAGCTAGCGTTCACGTCAGGCGGATACTGGCCGTACAGGGCCGCCGCCTGGCCGTCGGCGTAGGTAGGATTGTCGAACGAATCCAAGATCTGCACTTCGTAGCGTCCCATCAAGAACACGCCGGAATTGCCCTTGGCTTGGGATTGCAGTCCAGGTTCATCAGGAGTCATCCACTCCACATGCAGTTGCACATCTCCAAAGGCCGCTTTGGTTGCGATCGATCCCGAACCGTTGACTTCCATGGCCCCATCGATCAGCGACCATTGCGCGTCCTGTGTTCCCGATTTCCAAGCGGCCAAGGAACTGCCGTCGAACAAGACAAGCGCATCGCTGGGCGGGGCGGTCAGCTCGCCAGGTCGTACCTGGGGTGGCTGCGGCCTGTTCGAATCGTGGACCCGCCACTTGCCCTCGGGCAAGCGAGGCGTGTCTTGGTAACCGGGTTTGGCTTCTTGACTGCCGAAGGATCCGAAAACGGCGACGCCCATCCAAGCCAACGCCGACACGAGCAATGCTGAGACCTTCATGGCATCAATCTAGCCACCTAGGCCCGATTGTGCGTAGTCAGTCCTCCAGAAGCTCGACTTCCGAAAATCCAAGTTCGGCCTTCCCTAGTTCGCCGCCGTGAACAGCCTCGACGGTCCATTCCAACTCCCGCACGAGCACGGGTTTTTCGAGCACGAATTCGCACTTTTGCAAAGGATCCGCGCTGAGTTCGAGCGTGGCAGCCGGCTTGCCGTTGATTTTCAGGCTCACACGCGCGGGCCGCGGCGCAGCCCGATGGGCCAGGCGCGGCTGTGAGGGGCTGAGCAAGATCCGAGAGGCTTTGACCGATTGCTTCAGCCTAAGCGTGAGTCGCGGGTTTTCGTCGTCCACGCGACACAGCCATTCCGTGGCCGCGCTCCCATCCACGGACTTGTCGGCCGCCCGCGTGTCACTGGAGACGCTGGACGCGCTGGCGACCGGCAGCGCCTGCGGCATGAGGTTGCGCGCTGTGTGGGTTGCATAAGCCAGACGCTCGGTCGGCAGGACATCGGCGATCGAACACTTCACGATCGCCGATTCGAGCACGATAGGCTCCGCGCCATCAGCCGCCCCGGGCTCGCGCAAGGTCAGTCGTGCACTCAATTCCCACTCTCCATTGACGGAGAAGGCATGTCGCGCGGCCAGGCGCGTGAGTTCGCTTGGTTTGAGCCGCGCAGCAGGCAGACTGGCCAGGAGTGCGGGAGCTTCTGCAGCACCCAGTTTCATCGGCGCCCCCAGCAATCGTCCGAAGAATTCGGCCTTTTCCACCTGCAGCTTGCCGTCGGCGGAGTCGACCCACTTCGTCAGCAGATCGGAGCGCACATGGGTCAACCACAAGGTGGCGTTTCTTTGCCCGCGAACTTGCAATCCGACCGCAGCATTCTGGTCGACGACCGCAGGCGCTGCCGCTGCCGGATTCGATCCTGAGCTGGGCGCCGAGGCGCGTTTGAGAAACAGCAGCGCCAGCATCGTGTCGACTTCGGTCGTGTTGCCGCGGGCGGAATACCACGCGCCGGTCGCACCTTGGCCCTGAACCAGGTACTGAGCGCCGTGCTCGTACCAATTCCACTTGCCCAGCTTTTCCAATCCCAGCAGCGCTCCCAGGCGCTCGAGACCGTAGATCCAGAAGTAGTGGTGACCGCTGCTGCGAGGATTGTCGAACCACTGCAGATTGGTTTGCACCCACGCCAGTCCCGACTCGCGCGCCTTGGCCATTTTCTCGCGCAGCGCAGGCGCCATTCCGCCAGAACTTTCCTGCTCGCAAATGGCCAAAATGCTGACGCCTGCACTGGTCATGGAGCCTGTCGCTCCGCTGCCCACGGTATAGCCGAATCCAAGGATTGGCACACCGTTTAAGGTGGCCTTGGTATCACCGCGCGGTTCCTGGTAGCGCAGGGTTCCTTCCGCCAGATCCTTCCACACGGACGCGGGAATCTCGATGCCCTGAGAGCGTGCGGCGCGCAGCGCCAAGGCCGCAAAAAGCGTATTGGAAAGGTCTTCATGCGTCTCGCCGTTTTCCGGGTGCACGGGATAGGCGTAGGAACCCTGATCCGATTGCATGTGCAGCAGGCGCTCCACCGCATCTTCGAGCGCGTTTTTGCGCCCCGGGTCGTCTAGCGCGCACAGCATCAAGATCAAACTCGACAAGGAGTACGTCGTGGTGCACGGCAATTCCTCCGCGGCGCGCACCGCCATTTGGATCGCTTGTGTCTCGGGATCCAAGCCGCACTTGAGCAGTACGTAGGCCCCGAACGCCGGCGGCCCGCCGCCGTAAGCCGGAACGATGCCCCAAGTGCCGTCGATCAGCTGCTGTTCCTGCAGCCACTGCACACCCTTGGCGATGGACTGATTCACGTGCTCTCGATCGACTACCGCCGGCTCGCTCATGCGGAACGACCAGGCTCCGCCGGTGTTCACGACTCGCGCGAGCAAGTGATTGGCACCCGGCTGCAGCGACAAGACCAGCGCGTGATCGGCCGGATTGAGCGCACGAGCCATCTGGGCGTCGACGAGCTGCTCTGCGTTGCACCAAAACCGCAGCCCATCGTCGCTGCCCATGCAAACTTCGAGCTCGAGTGCTTGGTCGCACTCGATGCGGCGATATAGATACACCTCTGCCGGTCCCAGTGCTTCCGCCTTGGCGCTGGGCGTTTGGAACAGCTGCGCAAGATCGAGCGCGCCTACATCCAACTGTTCATTGCCCACGGCGTGCCAGGAGACCTTGCCGCGCGGACCTTTGTATTGGCGCGTCAGATTGGGCCCCGGTCCGCCGGCGCGCATGGTGCGCAGCTCGCGCTCCATCTCGCCCTCCGGGCCGATGGCCGCATCCCTGGCCGAGCGATCCAGTGGACCCAGAACTTGCCAAGGCGAAAAGACCTGTGCCTGGGCCGTCAAGCTCGCGCACGTCGAACTGACGCCAAGCAGGAATAGATGCAGCAGCGTGGGGGAGCGCAAGGTTCTCGACCTGCTGGCAGCCGGCGCCCGGGTGTCGGTGGTGAGCCCCGCTCTCACTCCCGAACTGGCGGCCCTGGCGGCCCGGGGGGAAATCCGGCGCCTGCCGG
>JAKFYL010000246.1 GCA_021730845.1 Planctomycetota bacterium
GGGCGGTGGTTTGCACGTCGGCCAAGTTGATGTCGATGATTTGGGTAGCCTCGGTACCAACCTGAATGGAAATCGGCCCTGCAGCGGAACCATCGAGCAGATTCACACCGTTGAAGTTACTTTGTCCGGCAACGCGGTCGATTTCGTCGAATAGGGCTTGAAACTCTGCGTCCAGTGTCGCTCCGTCGGTTGTACCCAGAGTACCGTTCGCACCTTGCATCGCTAGCTCGCGCATGCGGGTGAGGTTGTTGCCGACCTCACCCAGTGCACCTTCGGCCGTTTGAGCGAGCGAAACCCCGTCTTGGGCGTTGCGACCCGCAGCGGCATACGAACGAATCTGCGAGCGCATGCGCTCGGAGATGCCCAGTCCTGCCGCGTCGTCGGCGGCCGTCGCGATACGGAGGCCCGAGGACAAGCGGGCGAAATTGCCCTGCAGCCGGTTGGTTACGGAATGGAGATGGCGTTGCGCCGTGAGGGCGGCGATGTTGGTGTTGACACGAAGTCCCATGAAAGCGTTCCTTGGAGAAATTGGCGTGGAAGGGAAGTGGGGATAGAGCCGCTCTCAGGCCACGGGGCCAAGAAAGCACGACGCCAGTGCGCAGGAATGCGCGTAGGCGCCTTCACCGAGCTCCGAAGTGAGTTGCCCCGCGTGTTGCCGGCTTTCGCTGAGAAAGCCGCGCTCGCACGCGAACCAACCTACTCCTGGCGTTCACGCACACTTTGGATAGGGACCCTTCTGGCACGAAGGGGCACACAGTGCGCGCTACAACCGTCGGTGATGGAGTCCCCGACAACGATGGACGTGGGCCCTTGGCACGAGGCTCAAACGTCTTCCGTCGACGGGGTGTTCGAGTTGATAAAGAGCCGCGGCGACTTGCCGCGTGGAGCTGCGAACTTGGAATCCGCGCGAGCGCCGGGGCTGGGATCGGGGGAGGCCGCCTTGCGGCGACCCCCCCACGCAGCGACCGGCCTTCAGGCCGATTCCTTGGTGAGCTAGCCTTGCAACAGGGTCAAGGCGAGCTGCGGTTGAACGTTGGCTTGGGAGAGAATCGAAACCGCTGCCTGCTGCATGATGGTGTTGCGCGTCAGGTCAGCTGTCTCTCTGGCCACATCGACGTCGCGGATGCGACTCTCTGCGGCGGACAGATTCTCGGAAGAGTTCAGGATGCTCGACACCGCGCTGGTTAGGCGGTTTTGAGCCGATCCGAGCGCTCCTCGAGCCGTTGTAATGGCGTTGATGGCTTGATCCAGGGGAACCAATCCGTTCACAGCATCGAGTTGGGTGAGCACGGTTAGACCCCCGAGGCCCAACGTGGCGGAGGTAGTGTCCTGCAAGGTGATCTGGATCACCTCGGTGGCGTTGATACCTGCCTGAATATCCAAGCTAGGCGTGGAACCATTGAGCAACCCGACTCCGTTGAAAGTCGTGGTGGACGCAATGCGATCGATCTCCGAGATTAGCTCCTGGAACTCCGTGTCCAGCGTTTGCCGATCGTCTGTGGAGAGCGTTCCGTTGGCCGCCTGCATGGATAGCTCGCGCATGCGGCCAATGAGGTTGTTGACTTCCGCGAGCGCTCCTTCCGCGGTTTGCGCTAGCGAAATGCCGTCCTGGGCGTTGCGGCTTGCAACTCCGTAGGAACGGATTTGGGCGCGCATACGCTCGGAGATACCGAGCCCAGCAGCGTCGTCCGCTGCCGTAGCAATGCGCAAACCAGAAGAAAGTCGATTGAAGTTGCCCTGCAAACGTGTGGTCACGTTGCTCAGGTGGCGCTGTGCTGTCAGCGCCGAAATATTGGTATTGACTCGAAGGCCCATGGCGTGGTCTCGATAGGGGTTGAAGGGGTCGCTGTTGTCTCCGGTGGTTTCCCACTCAGGGACAGCGTGGTTCTCGGAGCAGGTCGTGCCCGCCTTAGCGCGGGCTTGGATTCCGCGCTGGCGATTCAGCGCTGGGAAGCAGCGCCAGGAACTTTCTTCACTCCCGCGCCCCACGATCCGAAGAAGCCCGCTGGCCATGCGCAACGGACCCTCACCGACGCACAGCCGGCCCCCGGTCCGCTTCCTGCGCGGGGTGTCGGCCCAAGCGCGCGCGCTCGACGAATTGATCGATCGGGTGTCCGCCGCGAGCAATTCGACCGTCTTGCTGACGGGCGAATCCGGCGTGGGCAAGGAAGTCGTGGCGCGCACGATCCACGAGCGCTCGCGCCGCCGTGATGGGCCGTTCCTGGGCCTCAACTGCGCGGCGGTCACCGAAGGACTGCTGGAAGCCGAGCTGTTTGGCTACGAGCCGGGTGCATTCACGGGGGGAGTCGCGGCCGGTCGCACGGGCCTGTTCGCCCAGGCAGCCGGCGGCACCTTGCTGCTCGATGAGATTGGCGAATTGGCCTTGCCGTTGCAGGCGAAACTGCTGCGCGTACTGCAAGAACGCAGCTTTCGGCGCGTCGGCGGCCTGCGCGATGAGACGCTCACGGCTCGCGTCATCGCGGCCACGAACCGCGACTTGACCGAAATGGTCGCGCGCGGGACGTTCCGAGACGACCTTTACTATCGTTTGAATGTGATGCAGCTGCGCGTGGCCGCCCTGCGCGAGCATCCCGAAGACATAGAACCCCTGGCGCGGCAATTCCTGCGCGAATTGGCCCTGGAGAGCGAACGCGAAGGCGTGGACTTCGAACCAGAAGCCCTAGAGACCATGCGGCGTCACGATTGGCCCGGAAACGTGCGCGAATTGCGCAATGCCGTCGAGCGCGGGTTGTGCCTGTGCCCCGGTACGCGCATCGATGGGGCGAGTCTAGGCCTGGAACCAAGCGGCCGGCGCCCTTCGCCCAGCTCCCACGAGCGTTCGATCGACATCGGCGATGGCTCGCTGCGCGGCGTCGAGGAACGGCTGATCCGAAGAGTCCTGGCCGACCAGGGTGGAAATCGCAGCAGCGCGGCCCGTGTGCTGGGCATCAATCGCGCCACCCTGTACCACAAGCTCAAGCACTACGGGATCTAGGTTGTGGCTGCGACGCGCGTAGCGCGCTACGCAGGCATCCGCCTACGACTGGACTCTTCCAAAGGAGCGCGGCGCGGCCCGTGGAACTGGAATTTCTTGCCGCAAAGCCTGAGCGGCACGAGCGCAGAGGCCTTCTTGGGCCTGGGCGCCGGGCTTTCCGAGAAACCGGAAGGATCTGCCGACTCCCCCGCCCGGCTGCGTCAAGGCGAAATCCGTTCCAGTCGAGAAAAGTCCCAGAGCCCCGAACAGTCTTCCGTTTGCGCCTCGGCTTCGAGCCTTCAACCACAGACCACGCCCATCCACTCATGCATTCGTCTCACCGCAATCCGCCCACCGACAACGTCCAGGTCGATCAACTCGGCTTGACCATGACTCAAGTTTTTTCCACGCCGCTGGCTGCCCTGCGCTCGTCCATGGAGGCTTTGGCCTCCGACTATAGGCAGGAAGATCCGCGCGGAAAAACTTTGCAGAACGCGCTGGATCAGGTCTCGCGCATGACCCGCGACGTCCAGGCTCTGGTCGAACTGACCTCGCCGCGCGACGTGCAGCCGATGCGCTGCTCCGTCGAGGAGATCGTGGACTCGGCTCTGCGCCCGCGCACGTTTGCCCAGCTCGCGCGGTTGCAAGTGGCACGGCAAGACAACCTGCCCCCGGTAATCGTGGATGGACCGTTGCTGGCGACCGCGCTCTCGCACGTACTCGAGGGCGCACTCGAAAGCTCTCGGGGCCCGGTTCTCTTGCAGGTGCGCGCGGAACGCGACGAAGTCGTGTTTGCCTTGGTGCGCGAAGACGGCGAAGGACAAGGCGGAGACGCTCCTACGTCGCGCACGGCCTCTTTGGGCCTGGGCATGGCCTTGGCACGACGGGACCTGGACCGCATCGGTGCTCGCATGGAGTTCGAGCGCTCGGAACAAGGTCGCGCGTGTCTGCGCATCTGGGTGCCGTTGGTTCCCGGCGTGGACTCCGCCAAAGCAGCGCTGCCTGCCGCCAAGTCGACGAACCCGGCCAAGCACTCCTAAAGACAGCATGTCCGTGCGAGTCCTCTACGTCGATGGCCGTTCGAACAGGAGCGCAGAAGTTCTGCGCGCCTTGCGCGAGCATGGCCACCAGGTAAGCGTTGCGCGCAACGCTGGCCAGGCGCAGCCGGAGGAACGCATGCTCGACTTGTGCGAAGTGGCGGTCGTGGACTTGCGCCTAGAACATGGTTCGGCATTGGAATTGTGCCGCGCCTTGCGCCGCAGTCGGCCCGCGCTGCGCGTGATCCTGCTCGATCCGTTGCCTTCGCTGGAGGCTTGCCGAGCCGCCATGCGGGCGGGCGCGGACGACTACTTGGACATCCACGCCTCGGAAGCTGAGCTGCTGCGCGCCGTGGAAGGCCGGCGTGGCGCAGCTCCAGCGCCCGCAAGCGTCGCAGCGCCCAACGTGTCGGCTTTCGAGCGCACACTGCAAGGCCAACTGGCGCCGAGCAAGGAAGTCACTCGGCTCCTCAAGGAACTGACGGCCTTCCTGCTGCTGGTGGGATGTTCCCCGTCGGTTCGTGCGCGGGCAGTCAGCGCAGCGGGCGAGCTCTTGGTCAATGCGCTCGAGCACGGACAGTTTGCGGGATCCACCTGGGTACGCCTGGTCGCGCGCTCGAGCGGCAGCCAGATTTCCATCGAAGTTAGCGACCTGGGTGCGGGCCTGGATGCGCACGTAGCGCATCAAGCACTGTCGGCCGGCGAGGGCGGACTAGCTCGCGCAGCCGCGTTGGTCGAGCGCCTGACCTTGGAACCAAGCGCCTCGGGCAGCGGAACACTCGTGCGTTTGGAGCTCGACGGACGCGCTGTGCGCTGGGACCTCGAAGGCGGCGAAGATTTGACGGAGCAGGATTTCCTCGAGCCCGAACAAACCAAACGCGTCTTGGCCACGATTCGCGCCTTGCCGGAGGCGCCCGAGATTCAGCTTTCGCCGTCCCTAGCGCTGGTAGTGGGTCGCTTGCTGGCGGGTGCGCCGCAGCGAGTGCGAGTCGAACAAGGACTGTGGGGCTAGCTCCATGAGCCAGACCGCGCAACCCCAAGCCCACTTCGATGAGGACTTGTTCCACTTCGATGAAGTCACGGCCGAAGCCGTGCGCTTGCCACCGGTGCTGGAGCCCGAGCCGGAAGCAGCAGCCTCAGCCGCGCCCGTCCCTGCTACCGGATCGAAGACGGCGTCGATGCCGACGCA
>JAKFYL010000453.1 GCA_021730845.1 Planctomycetota bacterium
TAGGCCACGTGAACCTCCCGGACGTTGGCAGGTTGGCCCGTAGTAGCTACTAGGCCCGCTCCACTCGAATGTCACCTGCAACCGCGGCGCCCCCGTACTCAACTAGCGCCCGCTTGAGTTCGCAAACGAGCTGCAGGGCATGGCTGTGATGCCACGGAGCAAGAGTGCCTAGTTCACGGTACGCCCGCTTCCTCTCCCACCCCATCGAACTACGAAACCAAACTCGAAAGCATCGCTCTCAGGCGCATAGCCTTCCGTCTACTGCAAGCTCCGGCGCACTACCCCTCAGATGACCCGAGGACCACCCATGACAGAGATGAAGGTCATTTCGGCTGCTGCGCCTTGTCCTTGTCCTTGTCCTTCTCTAGCTCAAGCTGCTTCTTCTTTTGGAGTAGCTGGTCGACCTGCATGGCTGCGGTCTTGATTGCATAGACTTCTGGGTACGCATTAAACGGTAGGGTCGTCTTGAAAATTCCCTGATCCGTGGTGTTGATCCTGACCAATAGCATGGGGTCCTCATCCCCTCCAACGACCACCTTCGTTCCGCGATTTCCCTGGTAGGCAGTCAAGCCGTTGTTGAAGCGGGCGGTTAGTTCAGGATCCGACTTGGCCCTCATCGCCTGCCACAGCTTCTCTGATTCCTCACGGAGCTCATCAATGGACATATCTTCGAAGCTACGGTCAAGCGGCGGGGGCTGGTGTTGGACATGAGACTTCTGCTGGGCGGTGGAATCGACAGCTTCCGTCGTTGGGGAAACGTTCTCGCGAGGCTGCGGCGCCTCCGCAGTCTCGCGAGAGTCGCTTAATGAATCAGGCCCCTCCACAGCAACCAAGAACTCTGAACCGGGAGCTGCGGCGGGTATCGAACCTAGCGAGGGTTGGGTAATAGTACGACCCAAAAAGAAAAAACCGAACACACTGCAAGTAACTGCAACAGCGACAACTAGAGTGGTACGTTTCATGACTATCTCCCGCAGTTCGAGTCCGCCGGGCTCAAAGCAAGGCCTTATGGAACCGAAGGCCCGAGTACGCAGGCTGAGCAACTAAGGAGGGCAGTTGTAGAGGGAGATTGAAGTTCCGCTGCAATCAGAGGACAGGTCAAAATTTCGGGTTTCTGAACACCCTGTTCCGCCGCTGAAAGACACACTTCCCGTCGCTTTGCACTGCCCCGGAATACTCTCAACGCACGGGATTCCAGTTCCGCAGGGGTTTACCGACGTCAGCGAATCGATCGTCGTTGCAGAGTTGCAGGGATCACAACTGTCGTCGATGGTTAGGGTAGCCTTGCAGCGACACACATCGAACGCAGCTAGCGGTTCCACAGGTCCTGCAACCGCAGCAGGTGCGCGGAAAACAAAAACAGCGAACAACATTGTTGCTAGCGCGAGTACAAGTCTCATTGTAAACCTCCGAACTCAGTTAGCTGACAACTCAAACGATTTTTGGCAGCATATTGTTTCGGGCGACCATCGCCCATGGTGCACAATCTTCGATTTGCACTCCTATTCCCATTCGCGAGAGAGTCGGCGCTGGTTGACCTGTGCAGGCGACCACAAACGACCTGTGCCGCTGGTGATGCGCTGGTAGATGGGACTTAACGCACTAAGGTTGTCTTGCCCAGGCCCGCTGTGAGCTGCTCGACGACTGCGCTTCCGCCCAGATAGGCGCGGGCGATGGCTAGGCGCACGATTCCACATCCGATTGAACGCCTTCCCAATCGGCTTCCAGGCGCTGCTGGTTGGCTGCGGCATCCGGTCCATTGTCTCAATTCGACAAGATTGGCCACGCGAAGCGTGCCCGTTGGTGCTTCTTGGGGCCCCACGAGAACTCCCAAGATGCCAGCCGAGGCCGCGCGCGTGAGCCCTAAGAAGCCCGCTCCACCCGAACGTTTCCCGCAACCGCAGCGTCCCCGTACTCAGCAAGCGCTCGCTTGAGCTCGGCGATGAGCTGCATGGCGTGGCCGTGGACGACGGGGGCAATTTCATTCATCACTGAGCAGCTTCCTTCAGCCCTCTGCACTAAACTTGGAGACGAAAACTGGTAGAGTCGAGGATGGGCGCGGTAGTCGCAGGCTTCCGGTGGATCGCACCGCGCCTTTCGGCGGCGGCTCCTCAGTCCGGCTTGCCATGGCTCCGTTTCCCATCCCCGCTCATCGAACCGGACGTGACCATTTCGGTCATCCGGCTCTCGGACGGGTTTCACGTCGAGGCATGCGCAGGGGCAGGCCGGGGTAGATGTTCGAGAGAAAGGACGCCCAGCTTCCCGAACACATCTTGTTCGGAGAACTGCCGGTGTCCAGCTCCGGCCAACTTGTGCCGTCGTCGGAGGAAGCGGCGGACCGTGTGGTACAGATGGACCTGCACATCATGTCGCGCTTTCGCCAGCGAGCCGTAGCAGAAGTACGCCGACCATCCCCGCAGGGTGCGGTTCAGGGCCTGAGCCACTTGAGGCCAAGGCAGTTGGTTCCCGGTGCGCAGCCGTTGCCGGATCGCCTCCTTGACGGTGGCAATGGCCCTCTTGGAAGGCCGTGCTCCGTTGTAGCGGCCGCCGGTGCGCGGTGAGTACATGGGCCCGAAGGTATATCCAAGGAAATCGAAGGACTCGCGTCGAGCGTTTCGTATGCAGGTTTTCTCTTCGTTTAGCGTGAGACCGATGCTCGCCATCCAGCGCCGCGTCTGCTCCAAGATTTTCTGGGCGTCGTGCCGGCAGAGAATCACGAAGTCGTCGGCATAGTTGACGAGTACCGCTCCGTACCTTCGGTCGAGACCATCCCTGCGAAACGCTTTGATGAAGCGATGCATGTAGATGTTCGCCAGAATTGGCGAGACAACTCCACCCTGCGGTGTTCCCCGGGTTGCCTTCTTCCCACCACTCATGCGCCGATTGCCCCGCTCGTCCCGTTCTTCTACGGGCGCCTTCAGCCACGCCTTGAGGAGGCGCAACATCTTGTGGTCGCTGATTCTGCGCGCAAGGCACTTCATCAGCTTCGCGTGCGGGATCGTGTCGAAGTACTTCGACACGTCGGCATCTACAACTTCGGTGCATCCCTCGTCCATTGCTTTGTGGACCTTCCCAATGGCGTCAAGCGCGCTCCGTCCGGGGCGGTACGCATGTGCCGCCTCGTCGAAGTCTGCTTCGAAGATTGGTTCGATTGTCAGCTTCGCCGCGGTCTGCACCACTCGATCGCGAATGGTGGGAATACCGAGCGGTCGCTGACCCACTCCACTGGACTTCGGGATCATCACCCGTCTGACTGGCTGCGGTTTGTAGCATCCTGTTCGAACTTCATCCCTCAACTCACCCAGCCAACGGTCTACGCCTGAAGCTTCGATGTCCGCGAAAGTTTCTCCGTCCACGCCGGGCGCTCCGCCGTTCTCGCGGCTGAGCGCGAACGCGTGGGCAAGGATGTCTTCACGCCACACCTTGTCGTACAGGCAATGGAACCGCCGAGCTGGCTCCTGCTTGGCCTTCACGTACAGCGCCCGTTGCAGCTTCCGGAGTTTCTCGGGGGTTACTAGGCTCACGCCAATCCCCCTCCCCTCGGCTGCTCGGGGCGCACCCCGAACCAGGGCCCCTTCCCTCCACCGGCGTTACCCGGCTTCGTCAGTACTATGGGCCCCTCCGACGCCTGTCGTGCCCAGCTCCCGATTGAGCCGTTGTCGGGTCGCCCCAACGGCGCGACAGGCCTCCCGTGTTTCAAGTCACCGCTTGTGTGCGTGCTGCGCCCACTACCCCGGCGAGCAGATCGATCATCGCTTGTCGGTTGATCCGATCGACCTCGACGGCCTTCGTCCACTGAGAGGAGACTCGGCGCTCGCATTCAACCTTTCGGGGCCTGCTCAGGCTTCACTCGCGTTGCGGCCCGCACACTCGCTGATCTGCCAGAAGCAGATCTCTGTCCCCGGGGCTTCGACGGATCGGTTGCCCTGGCCGTCTCCCGGGTAGCTACCATGGTGTACCGACACCTCCTGGACTGGACTTGCACCAGCTGCGTTGACTTGACTTTCACGGCACACTCTCAGCTACCTTGGCAAGGAGGGGACGGCCTGCCAACCGACGCTGTCTTGGGGGCCATCCGACAGGTCCAGTGCGATGGCAGCCGTGCGCCGGCTCCGCATCGGAGTGCAGGCTTGTGCTTTCGCCAGGAACTGAGTGGCTCGGCCAGTTCAGAGATCGGGTATTGGCGTCTACGGACGCAGGCTTCAGGCTCGCGCGCTGAGCCTGCGACGTGACGTCCCTCCAACACAGCTGGCACCGAGTTGACGAATTGTAATGCTCCACCCAGCCATCCGAGCGCTCCCCGGAGGCCGGAGCTTGCTCAGGCGCCTTCGGTCGATTTCCGCGGCGAGCACTGCGACTGCTAGTGCCAAGCAACTCCTTGGTCGCGACGCGGGAACCGGCGAGAAGCGCCTGGTACCCCACCCGCCTGGTCTCTACCATTTGCGTGGCATGACTCGACTTTCGGTCAACGTCGACCACGTTGCCACACTCCGGCAAGCTCGACGAGCGACCGTCCCGGATCCGGTGGAATTTGCCCTGGAATCCGAGCGTGCAGGAGCCGCCGGAATCACGGTGCACCTGCGCGCGGACCGGCGCCACATTCAAGACGATGACTTGAAGCGCCTGCGGCGAGCCATAGGGACCCAGCTCAATTTGGAGGTCAGCTTGGCGGCTCCCATGCTCGCTGTCGCCGAACGCAGCGGGGCCGACAGTTTCTGTCTCGTTCCGGAGCATCGCCAAGAAATCACCACGGAAGGCGGCCTGGACGTGTGCGCCGAACGCTTGCGCATCGCCCGTGCCGTGCGGCGTCTGCAAAAACTCGGCGCCACCGTGACCCTGTTCGTCGACCCGGACTTGGATCAGATTCAAGCTGCGGCGGACGCGGGTGCCCATTGCGTGGAGATCCACACCGGCCCGTGGGCCAACTCGCGCGCGAGCACGCGCGAGCGGGCCCGCATCCTGCGCGCTGCGCAGCGGGCCCACGAACTTGGACTGGAAGTGCACGCGGGCCATGGCCTGGACTATGCCAACGTGCACCCCATTGCCAGCGTTCCCCATGTGGAGGAACTCGCCATCGGCCACTCCATCGTGGCGCGGGCGGTGCTGTTGGGGTTTGACCGGGCGGTGGCAGAAATGGTGTCGGTGTTGAGGAACCCGTGAAGAAAGCGCTGACCGCGCAGCAGATGAAGCAGGTCGAC
>JAKFYL010000072.1 GCA_021730845.1 Planctomycetota bacterium
GCGAAGCGCCCGTGCACGCGCGCGAAGGCGGTCACCACTCCCGCGCCGGGCGACTCGAGCTTGCCGAACTTGCGTCCATGGTTCACCAGGGTCAGCACTTCCAGCGGCGAGCAGCCCGGATCGATGAGCTTGTGCAAGCGCTCGCGCGCCGTCAGCTTCCCTTTCTTGTGCACGCGCTCGGCGTATTCGTCGCCCCAGCCCGCGGCCACTTTGGCGCGCGCTGCGTCGAGCTCGGCTTCCAAGGAGCGCATGCCGGCGCGCTGCTTTTCATAGGCCTGGCCGGCCAGCGCCAGGTCGATGGGGTCGCCCAGGGGAGAAAGCGGAACTTTGGCCATGTCAGCGAGCGGCGGAGTGGGGCGCTGCGGCTGGCGGCCAGCCGGGGATGGCGCGCGTGTCATAGCGATGGGCGCGGAAATCCGAGTGATCGAGAACGGCTAAGAACAGCGGCAGCGTGGTTTTCACGCCCTCGATGCGGCTGGCGCGCAGTGCGCGCAGCATGGTTTCGATGCACTGGGTGCGGTCCTGGCCGTGGGCGATGACCTTGGCCAGCAAGGAATCGTAGTGCGGGGAAACGCTCTCACCGGCTTTCAAGTGCGTATCGACGCGCACCCGGCCCGGCCCCTGGTCCATGGCCAAGTCGAAGCGCTCGAGCCGCCCGGGGCTGGGCCGAAATCCGTGCGCAGGATCTTCGGCGTTGATGCGCACTTCGATGGCGTGGCCTTGCCGGGTGACCTGCGCCTGGATGAAAGACAGCTTGTGGCCCGCGGCGATGCGCAGTTGCTCCTTCACGATGTCCACACCCGTGACCATTTCGGTGACGCAGTGCTCGACTTGCAAGCGCGTGTTCATCTCCATGAAATACAAAGACCCGTCCGCCGCGCGCAGGAATTCGATGGTGCCGGCGCCCAAGTAGCCGATCGAGCGCGCCGCGTCCGCTGCTCGCGCGCCCAATGCGGCGCGTTGGTTTTCGTCGAGCAGCGCGCAGGGCGATTCCTCGATCAATTTCTGGTGATTGCGTTGCACGGAACAATCGCGCTCGAACAAGTGCACCGCGCCTCCGAACTGGTCGCACAGCAGTTGCACTTCGACGTGCCGGCCGCCTTCCAGGTAGCGCTCCAAGTACAAGGCCGGGGAACCGAATGCCGCTTGGGCTTCGGCCGTGGCGGAGGGCCAGGCTAGGCGCAGCGCAGCTTCGTCGTCGCAGCGCCGCATGCCTTTGCCGCCGCCTCCCGCGTCGGCTTTGAGGATCACCGGATAGCCGGTCGTGCGCGCGCACGCCAAGGCCTCTTCGAGCGTTTCGAGCAGCCCCACGGATCCGGGAATCACGCTGACTCCCGCGGCCCGCATGGCGGCCTTGGCCGGTGCCTTGCGGCCCATGCACTCCATGACTTGCGGACTGGGGCCTACGAAGGTCAGTCCGTGCTGCGCGCACAGGTAGGCAAAGCGCGCTTTCTCAGCCAAGAACCCCCAGCCCGGGTGCACGGCCGAGCAGCGCGTTTGCAGGGCCGCCTGCACCACCAAGTCGGCGCGCAAGTAGGAATCGCGCGCGGCCGAGGGGCCGAGCACGACGATTTCGTCGAAGTGCTGCGTGAAACTCGCGCCCTTGTCCGCTGCCGAGATGCTGCACACGACCTGGATGCCCAGTTCCCGGGCCGCCTTGGCGATCCGCACCGCGACTTCGCCGCGGTTGGCAACTAGCAACCTGTGAAACATGCAGCTTGGGGCTCGACCAGGGGCCGGCCGGGCGCGCAAGATAGCAACGCCTTGCATCCCGTGCTGCACCCGACTTATTTGGCCACCCCTTGGACCTTGGGGACCTTGGGGATCATGGGGATCATGGGGACGCTGGTGCCTTGGGCGCCGGCCGCGGCCGTCACCTCCGCCCGCGCGGCGTCCCGTGAGGTGTCGGAGTTGGCACAGGGCGCGGCCGCGGACCCATCCAGCCGCACGCGCACCGATCGCCTGCGACAGGCCCTGGCCGATCTGTCCAGCTCCAGCTGGGCCGGCCGCGAGCGCGCCCAAGGCGAGTTGGATGCGCTGCTGGAACCGGAGGACCTGACGCTGATCGCCGAGTTCTTGGAAGCTGCCGGCGCCGAGCCGCGGCTGCGTCTGGAGTCCGTGCTCGGCACCAGCGCGCGTCAGCTCGAGCTGTGCGCGCGATTGGCTTCGGAGCCGGATCCGGCGCTGCGCGCGCTGGGCGAGCGCGCTTTTCTTGGCGCCATCAGCGAATGGTGGGAACGGCCCATGTTGCCCGCGCGGGCTCTGTCCCAGTGGTCCAAGGAGGTCGACTGGAACGTGTTGGCGCGCTTTTCCGCACGCCTTGGAGCCCGCAGCCTGCCGGCCGAGTTCGAGCAGATCGTGCGCGTAGCCGGACCAGGAGTGCGCACCAAGGCGCGCTCCGCAAGCGTGCATTTCGCGCTCGACGCGCGTTTGGCGCTTGCCGCAAAGCTGCACGCTTCCGGGGACGCTCCCGACGACACCTCCGGCGAATCCTCGGGCTTCTTGGAGCTTGCGCTGGAACTCGCGCGTCATCACGACGCCAAGTACTTTGCTTTCGCGCTCGAGTCGGAGCATCCCTTCGTGGTGTGCGTGGACGCCGCGCGCGGTCGACCCAAGGACGGTGGTTGGCTGCTCTTGGAGTGGAGCCGCGCTGTGGTCCAAGGACAGGACCCGTCCCTGCGCGCGGCCAATGCGCGCAGCTTGGCGAGCACGGGCTGGCCCGCTGTCTTGCAGTGGTTCGAAAACGCCTGGCTCGCGCACGGCGACGAAGCTGCGCTGGAGGGCCTGCTGCTGGCCGCCGCGCGCGGCCGGGTCGCACCCGGTTTGGCTCGACCCAATGGTTTTGCCCGCGCGCTAGCATTCCTCGATCGCGCGGCGGCGCGCGGCGACAGGGAGCTGGTGCTGCTGGCAGCCTTGGGACTGGGGCAAGTCCCCATTGGGATCGGCGAAAAGGCCCAATTTCTGCGGCTGATCGCGGAGCCTGGCGCGGACGCCGAAGCCTTGCAGCAGAGCGGCCGGTTGGCGCTGGTTGCGGGCCTTGGACTTGCCAGTCCGGAATTGCGCGCGTCTCTCGTGTCGCAGAGCGCTGCGGACGATCAACCCGCTGCAGCTTTGCCATACGATACGCTGGAAGTACTGCGCACTTTGGCCGCCACGGAGCCGCCCAGCGTTTCCGTGCAAAGTCCCGAACTTCTGCTGCGCGCCGGAACCGCATGGATCGAAGCCGCGCGTGCGCGCGCGGAATTCCGCTTGCCGCTGGGATGGCTGCGCGCAGCGCGCATTGCGCCTGCCGAACGCTTGTCGGATCCGACGTCGCTCCCCAGTCATTGGGGGAATCGCGAGCGCTGGGCGGTGATCGAGTGGTGGTTGGCCGTGCCTCCTGGCAGCGATCTTGCCCAAGTCGGCCCGGTCCACGCACGGGCGCACCTGACGAGCTGGCTTTCCTCGGCGACTCCCAGCGCGCAGATCGAGTTCGGGCGGCATGTGTTTCTGGCGCGCCACTGCGGCGTGCCCGCGCCCTGGGAGGAGTTGCTCGACCCGAGGGCGGACGCAGGCCCACCGGACGGGCGGCCGGAGGCGGAGATCTGGGCACTGGTCGCAGGACTGTTGCCGCCCGCGAGGGAGTCGATCTTGATCGAGCACGTGCTCGCGCCGCTGACAGGGCCCAGTGAACTCGCTGCGGCTCCGTATTGGGTCCTGTCTCTAGCCGCCGCGGGGTGCGCCGGACCGAGCGGGCAAACCGCGCGCGAGTTTCTCCTGCGGGCCCTGGCAGCGCGCGTCGCTGCGCTTGACGCCAGCGAACCCGGCGCCGCTCTTGCTAGCGCGCTTGCGGAATGGGGCGATGGTTTGGAGCTGGCGATTTCCAAATTGCGTTACGCGCGCGAGGAGTCCAAGGCCCAGGCGCTTTTGCGCGCGGCCTTGGACCGAGTCAACCAGCGCCGCGAAGAGCTCACTGGCCAAGGCGCTCCTTCGGGAGCGGCTGCCCCCTCGGCTAGGGAAACCCTGGCCACGCTTCGACGCCGCATCCAAGCCGGCCTCGAGCCTGCGCCGGCCTACGCCGAGCCACCTCGGGCCCTGGATCTCATGGAGCCAAGGCTTGCGCCCTAGACTCGCCGGCGTTGCACTGGCCTGTATTCCTTGGTTTCCCGTCCGAGGCACTGCCCAGGCTCCTTGGCGCCGCGGGATAGCCAGGCGCTCGCTGGCATGGGAGCGGAGGGGTTCCGCCCAGCCAGAATGGCGTTCTCGGATTTGGGGGCTGCAACCTGGCCTGTCGATACGCATGCTACGCGCCCTGAACGGTCGGCGCCCCTCCGGTACATTCCTAGAGTCTCCACGGTCCACAAGCTTTCGCATGTCGCTTCTGCGCAGTTCCGCCTCTGACGGCCCGCTCGAGGTCGCCTCCCCTGACGAGGCCAAGCGCGTTCCCCTGGAGCGCGAAGAGCTGGTGGTCATCAAGCGCCCCAAATCTCAGCAAGCCGAGCAATTCCGCACGCTGCGCAATTCGATCGTGGCGCTCAATCCCGAGGGCGCGCCGCGCACGATCGTTTTCACCAGCGCGCTGCGCGGGGAAGGCAAGTCCGTAAGCGTGCTCAATCTCGCGCTCGCGCTCGCGGAACTGCCCGGTATCCAAGTGGCGGTGATCGAGGCCAACTTGCACTCGCCGTCGATCGAGAAATACTTGAGCTTGCAGCGCCGTCAAGGACTGAGCGAGTTGCTGTCGGGGCGCTTGCCTTTGGATCAAGCGCTGCGCGCGTTGTCCGTCAACGGTGTTTCGATCCTCTCCGCCGGGTCCTTGCCGCGCAATCCCAGCGAACTGCTCGGATCGGACCGCATGCGCACGTTGTTGCGCACACTCAAGCAGCGCTTCAACTACGTGCTGATCGATACCCCCGAGAGTTCCACGACGAGTGACGCAAGCCTGCTCGGATCCATGGTGGACGGCATCGTGTTGGTCGTGCGCTGCGGACAGACGCCCAAGAACTTCGTCGACTCGGCCCACAATTCGCTCGAGACCATGGGCGGAAACGTCGTAGGCATTTGCATGACCGGGACCGAGCTCGAAAACACGGCCGTCTAGCTAGCGAACACAGCGTTCGTTGCTTCCGTGAGGTACGACTGC
>JAKFYL010000310.1 GCA_021730845.1 Planctomycetota bacterium
GAGATGCGATTTCGCGTTTGCGCTGCCGAACTACGCGCCGTCGTGCTCGATGCCGCCCCCGCCCTGTTGATCGACGCGGCATGGCTGGTTCCTGGCTCGGCGCAGACGGACGGCTCCAAGCCATTGCCCTTTGCGCGCCAAGCGGCGTTGCTCGTGCTCGAGTTGCCGGCGCCCGCGGCGGCAAAACAAGAGCTGTGCGTGAGAATCGACTACCACGCAAGTCCAACAGCCAAGGACGAGTACACCGGATTCCATTGGAGCCAAACGGAACTAGGACAACCCTGGGTTGCCAGTTCTTGCCAAGAAATCGGTTCCAGCTCCTGGTGGCCGGGCAAGGACTCGTTCTTTTGCCCACAGGACAAGCCCGAGTACGTCGAGTGGAGCTTGTACGTGCCGGCCGGATTGACGGGCGTGGCCAATGGCCGTTTGATCTCGCACACGACCACGCCGGAAGGCTTGGAACACTTCCGGTGGCACCATCCCTACCCCATCTTGACCTACAGCATGGCTTTGGTCGTGGGACCGTTCGTGAAAGTCGAGCGCAAGCTCACGTTGGCGTCGCAAGGCGATACAGCAGCGCAAGACCTTGACTTCGCTTATTGGGTCTTGCCCGAGGATCTGCCCAAGGCGCGCGAACAATTCGAACTCGTGCCGGACATGCTGCGCACGTACTCG
This sequence comes from Planctomycetota bacterium, assembly GCA_021730845.1. GTDB lineage: Bacteria > Planctomycetota > UBA1135 > UBA1135 > JAKFYL01. Next base: position 676 of record JAKFYL010000310.1, read on the forward strand.
GCCGCTTTCGGTCCGTGGCCGTTTCCAGAGTCCAAAGTATCCATCGTGCAGACGCCGTTCTTGGGCATGGAGCACTCGACGGTCTTGGGCTACGGCTCGACGTTTCCCGCCTGGCTGAAAAAACAGGGTCTTCCCGACCCGATGGCGGCCCGCAACCGCTGGGTCGACTACGTCTTGGCGCACGAACTCGCTCACGAGTGGTGGGGCAATGCCGTGTCGGTCGCCGATTGGGGCGATTCTTGGTTGCACGAAGGCTTTGCTACCTACGCCGAAGGGGTCCTGGTCGAAAGCCAACACGGGCGCGAGCAGGCCGATGCGTTCTTCGTCGAGCTCGCGCGCCACGTGCCGCGCAAGGGTGCTCTATACCGCGGACAGGGCGTGGATCCAGCGCGCGCGTACAGTTCCATCCTGTACAACAAAGGGGCGCTGGTGCTGCACACCTTGCGCACCTTCGTAGACGACGACCGCGCGTGGTGGAGTACCCTGCGCGCCTTCCAGCAGCAGTTTCGCTACAAGAATGCCACCGGCCTCGACTTGCGCGCCGTGCTCGAGCGCGAAACCGGCCAAGAATGGAAGCAGTTCTTCGACCAATGGGTGCTTGGCGACGGCTACCCATGCCTCAGCGGCCGGGTGCAAAGCGCGGAACGATCCATCGAAGGCAACGTGGTCGTGACGGGGACCTCGGGCACCCAGTTCAGCTTGCCCTTGGACTTGGCCTGGACCGAAGGTGGGCACTTGCGCCATGAACGCATCCTCTTGCACCCCGGGGAAAACCGCTGGCAGAGTCCCTGCAAAGAGCCGCCCAGCAAACTGCACAGTCCCAGTCTGACGCGCACCCTGTGCCGGCGCGCGGACCTGGTGATCGGCCCTTAGCCCCCCCATTTGCGGGCGAGCACCTGATGCGACGGGCTTAGAGCCCCAATTCCTTGGCGTGCGGCCGCAGCGCGTCGATCACGAACTGCGCCAAGTCGTCCACTTCCAAGCCGAGCAGCCGCGCACCTTGCGCGATTTCCTCGCGTTCGACTTTGGCCGCGAAGCTTTTTTCCTTGAGGCGCTTGAGCACGCTTCTCGCCTCCAAGCTCGCCAGCCCGCCGGGTCGCACGCGCGCGCAAGCGCCCACGAAACCGGTCAATTCGTCGCACGCCAGGAGCGTCTTGTCGAGCATCGAGTCATGGGGCACGCCCCACTTGGTGTAGTGCGCGGAAATCGCATGCGCCAGGTCCTGTGCCTCGCGCTCGCGCAGCCAAGCCACGATGCGCTTTGGATGTTCGTCCGGCCAGGCCTCATAGTCCGCGTCGTGCAAGAGACCGGCCAAGGCATACAGCTCTTCGTCCTGTGCCCCACGGCCAAAGCGCCAAGCGGCCTGGCGCATCACCAGTTCCACGGCGCGAGCATGCTTCAAGAGCGCGTCCGTCTTGGTCCACGATTCCAATATCTCTCGGGCCTGCTGGTACGTGAGTGTCATGGATTTCTAGTTCTCGCGTCGCGAGTACGCCTGAGCTTAACTCGCGCTAGACTCGCTTTCCTCTCTACAAGGAATCATGCACGCGCCCCACGCTTTCGACACGGACCTTTTGGCGGAACTAGCCCGCCGCCACGGTACACCGCTGTACGTCTACGACGCCGGCACGATTCGATCCCAGGTGGAGCGATTGCGCGCGGCCGCGCGCTACCCGCCCAGCTCCGGCGCGCTCGGGCGTGGATTCGATCGCATCCGATTTGCACAAAAGGCCAATTCCAGTCACGCCATCTTGCGGCTCTTGGTCGAAACGGGAGTGGCGCTGGATGCCGTTTCGGCTGGCGAGATCCAGCGCGCCTTGGCCGTGGGGGTGGCGCCCGGCGAGATCACTTTCTGCGCCGACGTGCTCGACGCCGGCGCGCTCGAGGTGCTGGCCGGGGCGGCCGTTACCGTCGTAGCCGGGTCGCGGGACATGTTGCCGCAACTTGCGCGTGTTCAGCCGGGCGCCAAGCTGTGGCTGCGCGTCAATCCAGGCTACGGCGCGGGCGGGCACGCCAAGGTGACTACCGGTGGCGAGCACTCCAAGCACGGGATTTGGCACACGGAACTGGGCGCGGCCGTGCAGCAGGCTAGGCACCTGGGTTTGGAAGTCACGGGCCTGCACATCCACGTGGGGTCGGGATTTGGTGCGGAAGATTTCCAAGCCTCAGCGCACGCACTGGTCGAAGGAGCGCGCTGTGTCGGTCCTTCCTTGAGCTCGATTTCCGCCGGTGGCGGTTTGCCGGTGCCCTATCGCGACGACGAGCCCGAGTTCGACCTCGCCGCGCACGCGCGCGCATTCGCCCATGCGCGCGAACAAATCGAGCTCGATCTGCGCCGCCCGATCGCCATGGAAGTCGAGCCGGGGCGATTTCTGGTGGCGCAATCCGGCGTCTTGCTGACGACGGTGCAGGCCACCAAGTTCCAGGGGCGCGAGTACTACGCTTTGGTCGACGCCGGGTTCCACACCCTGGTTCGGCCGGCCATGTACGCGGCGTTCCACCGCATCGAGCCGCTGGTCAAACGCCCAGGCGCAACGCGCCCCACCTGGGTTGCCGGGCCCTTGTGCGAGACCGGTGACGTGCTCTCCAGCGACGGCGCCCGGCCTGCTGCGCGGCCGCTCTCGCCTTTGGAAGTGGGCGACTTGCTCCTGGTGCGCGATGTGGGCGCCTATGGGTCCAGCATGGCCAGCCGCTACAACAGCCAACCGCTGCCTGCCGAAGTGCTGATCGACCAAGGCCGACCGCGGCTCATTCGCGCGCGGGAGACCTTCGCGGACTTGATGCGTCAGGAGCGAGAGTAGGCGCTGGGGCGCAGCTTCACTTCGCCGGCCCTGGAACGCTTTGCCCGGCGCTGGTCAAGAACGCATTCCAGGCCGAGTCCCAGCGGTCGACGGTCTTGGCGGGCCCCGTGAGCTTGACGTAGTACGGCGTAGTGCCGGGCACTTCGAGCATGGCCGCGCGCAGCTTGAAATCAGGTTTGTTCAAGCGCTGGCCCGAGCCAGGAGTCGTTTCGGCCACGAACGTGCCCCCCACCCAAGCTTCGCGGATCGCGACCTCGCCGACTTTGCGCTGGGTATGGGAAATCTTCGCCGAGCTGTCGCTGCCGTCCGGTTGCTGCATTTGGCTGGCCCAGCGTTCGAGGTTCATGTCGAAGCCGCCGCCGCCCGCGGCGCCGAAGTGGAACACGACGAGTTCGGCGTCCTCCGCGTCGCTCTCGGCTCGCGGCAGTGCAAACTGAGCAACGCGCATGGGATTGGCCGGCGTCTGCTTGGTCCAGCCTTCCTGAGCCCGAAATTCGAGTAGGCCCGCGCCGTGCCGGCCGCTCTTGGCGACATCGGCCAGCGCGTCGGCCTGCGCACTTGCGTCGGGTTTGGCGTTGCTGGCTGACGATTCGCTCTTGGTGGCGGCTGGGGCCTTCGCGGGGCTGGCCGCGCTCGTCGATTCCGCCGCGGGTTTGGGCGGCGGCTGCTGCACGGCGACCGGTCGATTCGCATCCGAGCAGGCGGACGAAAGAGACAAGCAGACGATCCAAATCGCATGGCGCATGACGGCAATTCCTCGCAACGGGTTTCCCAAGGGCTAGCCGCGCTCGGGCGCAGGCCCAATTCGGCTCCATAGACTCGCCAATCCCAGGGTTACTGCGCAACCGATCAATCCGTTCCAGACCCAGGAAACGGCCGCTTGTCCGGGAGGCAATCGCTGGGCGACCCAGGCAAGCAGGCCCAGCGGGCCGAGCACAAGTGCCGCCCTGGCAAGGAGCCTGGGTGGATGGAACCAAGCGCGCCATCCAAGTCGTACCAAGTCCACTAGGCCCAGCGCACATACCCCCGCGGCGATCAGAACGACCATTCGCAAGGACGCACGACCCGGCCATTGAAGGACGACGGTCGTGGCCACGGAGACTATGGCGGCCGTGTGGTACGCGTGTGGCCGGACCGCGAGCTTGTAGAAGGCGATGAAAAAAGCGCCCAGCACGGCACCCTGGGTGTACAGCGGCATCGCGAGGGCCAGGTTGAGCACACCACCATAGCGCTGTGCCAATTGGTCGCAGAAAAGAGCGATCACGCACAAGATCAAGCCATAGGCCAGCACCAGCGCGCGCGAAAATTTCAGCGCGCGCGCCCCGCCGACGCTCCAGATCGATTTGGTGAGCGCCAACGTGGTTTGGCTCAGAGCCGCGAGAATCGAATCCAGGGATGAAATCGCCGCCGCCAGCACTCCGGCGATGATCAATCCCTTCCACGGGCTCTCGAACACGCTAGCGATGAAAACCACGAACAAACGGTCGCACTTGGCCTGGACAGACTCCAAATGCTCGCCCTGCAGGGGCTGCTGTTGGTAGTAGGCATACAGTGCCAAGCCGACGCAGCCCACGAGCACGGTCACGAACATGGCGCCGTAGCTGCACACAATGGCCTTGCGCGCCTCGCGCACATTGGCGC
>JAKFYL010000371.1 GCA_021730845.1 Planctomycetota bacterium
GCCTTGGAAGATGGACTGGCGGCGGAACGCATCGTCGGCTTGTTGCTGCGGGCTCCGGCGGCGCAAGTCACTGCAGAAGCTCCTGCCCGCAAGGCGGTGAGCGCTTGAGCGCGCAGCAGCGCCGGGGCAAGCGCTTGCACAGCATCTGGGGCAAAGCAGTGCCCGCGTGCGCGGCGCTCAAACGCGCTTGGCTCGATCGCGTTGGCTGGGAGGGTCAGTGTCGCGTGCGCGGCAACCGACGCGGGCTCGAGGCTTCGCTGCAGGATCGACCGGCGTTGTTCGAACCGCGCCTATGTCAGGTGGATGGCCTAGCCCCCGAGCCGCGCGCCATCTTGCTCGGCCGAACCGTGGACTTGAAGGCGCCCATGGATTGGTCCGCCCGCGAGTGGGGCAAGCAGCACGTCGCCGGAAAGCGCGCCTTGCACAGCATGGAGTTCCTGGAAGGCGTCAGGCCGGCCCTGTTCCAAGAGCTCGTCGACGATTGGCTGGCCGACAACGCGCGGCCGGCGCGCGGCGCCTGGCGCGACGCCTGGGATCCCACGACGCTTGCCGTGCGCTGCTGTGTCTGGATGCGTCAACTGGCGCTGGACGCACAATCGCTCGCCCCAGATTTCGTCGAACGCGCGCGCGCATCGCTGAGCGCGCAAGTAGCGTTCTTGGAGCGCAATCTGGACCTGGCGGACAGCGCGAGCAGCATCAAACAACTCAAGGCCATGCTGTGGGCCGGCAACTATTTCTGCGGCGATCAGGCCCGCCGTTGGAAGCGCCGCGCCGAGCGGGAATTGAGCCAAGCACTGGATGAACAGGTCTTGGACGACGGCATGCACTGCACGCAAAGTCCCGCGCTGCACGTACAAGTCATGGTCGATCTGCTGGAATGCCGCGACCTAGTCGGCGACGTAGTCTTGATGGCGCGCCTGGAGAGCCTCTTGACGCGCATGGGACAAGCGCTCGTGGAACTGACCCACCCCGACGGCCAAGTAAGCCAGTTCCACGACAGCGGCGAATTCCCGGGTTATGACCCGGCCGAGTGTTTGGACGTGCTGGAACGACTCACCGGCGCGCGCCCGAGCCCCAGCGCCAGTTTCGCGCTGCAATCCGCCGGGTATTTCGGCGTGCGCAACGCCCAGACCTACTTCGTGGCCAGCTGCCGGTCCCAGACTCCGGCTGCCTGGCCCGGTGGCGGCGACGCGGATTGCCTGTCCTTCGAGTGGAGCCTGCGTGGTCGGCGCATGGTCGTGGACGCCGGTGTCTACGAACACAAACTTGGTGAATGGAGCGAATGGTCGCGCAGCACCTTGGCTCACAACACGCTGATCGTGGGTGGGAAAGATCAGGTGCGATTTTCCAAGCGCGGTGACAGCGCAAGTTCCGCCACGACCCATGTCTCGCGTTGGGAGAAGGTGGGTACGTCCCACGTGATCGAAGCTTGGCACGACGGCTACCAGCGTCTGCGCGGCAAGCCGGTGCACCATCGGCGCATGCTCGTAGGCGACCACGGTTTGCAAATCGAGGACCACGTCGCAGGCGGCGCGGGCCAAACGACCCAGGCGCGCTTGCTGCTGCACCCGGATGTCAACATCGTGAAGCGCGAGAAGCTGCTGTTTCTCACCTCCGGCGACGCAGTTGCGGCGCTGGAAACCGATCACGAAACGTCGATCGAAGAAGCTTGGTGGTTTCCCAGGCTCGGTGTGCGCCGTCGCACGCGCCAAATCGTGGTGCACTACGGACCTGCACCCTCCAGCGGGGGTTTTCTGCTGCAGGCCTCACGCCCTGAGTTCGAGTGGACCGCCTTTTTGCGCAGGCTGCACCAAGCCGAACAACCCGCTGCTTGAGCCTTCCAGGTGGCGCCTTGCGCCATACCATGGCCGCGTGGGACGAGTCGACGCAGTCGCCGGGCCACGCTCGATAGCTGGCGATCCCAATGACGCCTTGGCCACCTGAGCCCCGACGACTGGATCGTGGCGGGGCCCTGCAAAGTCGCGTACCGTGACAGGGCTTCGGATCACGGTCATGTCGCAGCCCAAGCAATCAAGGCCCGAGGCCGATGATTCGTTGGATGAGCTCGTATTCACGTGTCTCGAGAGCATGGAGTCCAGTGGCGACTCTGCGCTGGAGGAAGTGTGTCGATCCCATCCAGAAGAAGCACACATCCTCCGCGTGCGCGTGAAGGCGCTCGTCGAAGCAGGATTGGTGGGCAAGCGGCGCGAGAGTTTTCCAGAACGCCTGGGCGATTTCCGGCTGCTCGAACGCTTGGGGGAGGGCGGCATGGGGGTGGTGTACCTCGCCCAACAGGAAAGCATCGGCCGCAAGGTCGCGCTCAAGCTTTTGCGCCCGGACCAGCTCTATTTCGCTGGTGCGCGCGAACGATTCTTGCGCGAGGTGGCCATGGTCGGCCGCATGTCTCACTCCGGCATCGTTCCGGTGTACGCCGTCGGCGAAGAAAATGGCATGCCCTATCTTGCGATGGAGCATGTGGCCGGGCGCACGCTCGAGCAGCTCATCACAAGCCTTCGCGAACGCAATCCTACCCAGATCTCGGGGCATGACCTGCGCCGTCTATTGGGCGCCGAGGATTCGGAGCCGACTGCAACGCCATTCGATGGCAGCTGGGTTCGAATCTGCGTGAATCTGACTTTGCAGATCGCGCGCGCCCTGGAGCATGCCCACGCCCAGGGAGTGCTGCATCGCGATGTCAAGCCGTCGAACGTCATGCTCGCTGCCGACGGACGCGCGCGTTTGCTCGATTTTGGGCTGGCCGTCGGCCAGGGCGCCAGCCGTCTCACCCGCAGCGGCGCGCAGGTCGGGTCGCTGCCGTACATGCCGCCTGAAGTCGTGGCTGGCAAGATCGCGGACATCGACGCACGCACGGACGTGTATTCCCTGGGAATCACGTTCTACGAGCTGTTGACGTTGCGGCAGCCGTACTCGGGCCGTTCGCCGGTCGAACTCATGCGCGCCATCGAAGCGGCACGACCCGATTCACCCGAGCGCTGGAACTCCGAAGTCGGCTGGGAAGTGGCCACCTGCTGCCTGACAGCCATGGAGGGCGATCCAGCGCGGCGTTACCCCAGCGCGGCCGCTTTCGCGCGCGACTTGGAGCACATTCTGGCCCTGAGGCCGATCGAGGCTAGGCGCACTAGCGTTTGGCTGCGGACCAAGCGCTGGACGCAGCGCAATCCGGCCTGGACCGTGGCCGGAGCCTGTGGGGTGCTGCTGATCGTGGGCGGGCCCCTGCTCTACGCGCGCCAAGAACGAAACGCGCGCAAGGCCGTGGAAGTCGCCAATGCCGCCACCGAACGAGTCAACAAGGACCTGGAGAGCGCGCTGGTCAAGGTGAGCGCAGAGAGCAAGCGCGCCGAAACCAACTTGGACGAAGCATTGAGCGCGGTTGCCGTCATGCTCCAGGAGCTTGGCGATGACCGCCTCGCCGGCGTGCCCCAGGCGGATCGCGTGCGCGGCCAGATGCTGAGAAAGGCAGTGGAGTTCTACCGCCGTCTAGCTGAACAGCGCAAAGACGATCCCCGGATGAGCATTCGACTTTCGCGCGGATTGAGCAGCGTGGGCTTGTTCCAAATGCGACTGCGGCAACTCGATGAAGCGCTAGTTAGCCAACACGAGACGCTCGCCATTCTAGAACGCGTAGCGCTCATGTCCCCGGAGGACTGCCCCGAAGCGCGCGAGTTGATCGCTTGGAATTTGGTCACTTTGGCCAATGTGCACCAATTCCGAGGCAACGTTCAGGCCGCTGAGCAAGCCTACCGCCTTGCGGCACTGGAGTACGAAGGAGTTCGTGAGCTCGCACCCGCCCCGCAGCGCATCCAGAGCTCGCTCTCAACCGTGCACTACAACCACGGCATCTTGTGCAAGAACGGAGAACGCTTCGACGAGGCCTTGGAGTTGTTCGAGCGCAGTGCAGCCTTGAAGCAGGAGCTAATCGAGGCCCAGCCGTCGAATGCCTTGCGCCTTTCCTCCATGGCCTTGGTTCTAGGCGAGATAGGTCTAGTGCAGCGCTCGCTTGGGCAACTCGAAAATAGCCGCGCGACGCTGGAAGCGGCGCTGGAAGTGTGGGAGCAGGCCATTGCCTGGCAGCCGCAGGACTCGGAACTGGCTAGCGAGATGGCCAAGACGCGCATCGACGCCGGGGAAACGGCGTTCGCGTGTCGAGACGTCTCGCAGGCGCGTGAATACGCCCGCGCCGCCGTTGAACAACTGAGGCAGACGTGCGCGGATTTTCCGGACGTTCCGTTCTATCGGCAACTGTATGTTTCGGCGCTGTCCTTCGAAGCTCTAGTGCTGATGGAACTCGGCCAAATCGCGCCCGCTGTGGAGAACGTCAATCTGGCCGTGCCCATGGCGCGCGCACAACGCCAGACCGATGCGCAGTCCGCCAATTCCGCTATGGCACTCTTCAGGGCCTTGCATGTGCGCGCTCGCGCCATCGCAAAAAGCGGCGACAACGCAGCCGCGCTGGAGAGCTGGCAGGAGGCGTGGAATGTGCAAAAGGAACTCTGCGAGCGCTGGCCCGACGTCAAAGATGAGTCGGGCCACTTGGAAGATGCGCGCGCAGGGCTGTCGGCAGCGTTGCGCAACGCCGGTCGGCTCGAGGAAGCTGTAGCCGTAGAAACTTGGCGTGCGAAAGTCGCGAACGAGTGACTGGCTTCGTACGCGTCGACCCGGAGCTTTCGCATTGTGAACGTTTTCGAAGACTGCTGACCCGAGCAGAACGGATTTCGTCCGGCAGTTCAGGTCAGAGGAAAAACCTACTCACCAATCTGACGAGCCAATACGCAAGCGACTTGACCGTACTCTGGGCCATCTAGCGCTTCGAAAGTGTGTTCGATGTCGATATTTTGCCCAAGCTTGCTCGCCCACCAGCCGTTCTTCAGCTGGCGGCTGGCACGCGTAGGAGTTCCAGAGGGGCCGACGTAGATCGCGACTTTCTCTCTTCCAGACTCCATCGCCTCGTTGCTTCGATCTGATCTTCCCCCGGAAAAGTGGACACCCAGACAAGGAGCAGCGATGCTCCAGGCAAGGAAAAGGTGTCTATGGCAAAGTCACGACGAAAGTACAGTGCGGAGTTCAAGCGTGAAGCG
>JAKFYL010000485.1 GCA_021730845.1 Planctomycetota bacterium
CCTGTTCGGCCACCTTGCGCCGCTCGAGCACGCCTTCGAACGCGGCATCGAAACCCGGCTTGCTGGGCGCGACATCGAGCACGGTCAGCCCCAATTCCGCCAAGCCATCCGCCAGACGCGCGCGCACGCGGTCCGTGGCTCCAAGGAGCACAAGCGGATCCATCAGTTCCTCAGGGGAAGAGGCCCCCAATACGTCGCGCAAGATCGCCCGCGCCATGACGTGCACGAACTCGTGGGCGCGATCCAGTTCTCCTCCGAGTTGGCCGAGCGCCAGGTGCGCGTCGCCGGGCAGCAACGCGTAACGCAGCGCGAGACCTTCGAACCAGCAGGAAGAACCTTCGCGTCCGCGCAAGGCCAGGAGCGGAACCCGCCCGGCGCTGCTTGGCTCACCTCCGCCAAAGACCACTTCGCGCGGGGCGCGCTCGAAGCGCAGCACTTGCTCGAACCAGGGCCAGGTGAGGAGCACGCCCGGCGAATCGACCAGGCGCGTGCGCCCGCGGGCTAGATCGAGCACCAGAGCCACCTCGTCGTCGCGCACATGCACGACGGCTTCATTGCCGGCCGAGCGCTTCAGCCGCACAAAAATCAGTACCAAGGCCAGCGCTAGGGCCAAGGCGCGCTCGCACCAGCGACGAGCGGGGCTGGGCGCGCGCCCCAGCGGAGCGCGCAGGCTCACGAGCGCGCCCAGTCTTGCCCCAGTGTTTGTCGCGCGCTCGTTCATCGTAGTACGACCTCCAGCTCGAGCGTCCGACCAGCCTCGATTTGCACGCGTCGCCGCACGCCGGCGCGCTGGCCATGTTCCAAGGTCACGTCGTACAAGCCGGGCGCAAGTTGCGGCGCCACATCGCACGGGCCGCGGCCGCTGAGATAGTCGGAATGCAGGCGCAGACCAGTCGTTTCGCGCGCGATGAAGTGCACCGCAAGGGTCGTGCCCTGCAAGTCTTGCAACGTGCAGCGCGCGGCCAGCGGAGCGCCGCGCTCGTCGCGGCAATCGATGCGCAGGCGCCCGCCGCGCGCCAGAGTCAGCGCGCGTTCGTGCGTGGATCCAGCGCTCAAGTTCAGTTCGAATTCGGCCGGTTGCAAGTAGCTGGTCCAGTGGCGCCAAGCGCCGCCGAGCAGGAGGCGCGCGCGCCAGCGTCCGGCCGGAAGAGCGCTCGCCAGCAGTTCGCCGTTCGCCACGGGAAGGTTTAGCGCTGTTTCCATGCGCGCCTGCTCGCCGGCGACCTGACCGTCCAGCGGGTACAGCTCCAACGTGGCCGAGTCGAACTCCGGCTCTCCAGGCAGCAGTGGGGGCATCGTCAGTCGCAGGTTCAAGCTTGCAGTACCACTAGAGGCGACGCTGGATAGTTCGAGCGCGATTTCGCTGACGCTGCCCGCCGGCCCCAGCTGCAGCGTTTCCTCGCGCGACTCACGTCCGGGGTACTCGCCGCGCAGGGTGACGCTGGAATTCGCAAGGCTCGCGACCCAGAAATCGCCCCGCACATCGGGCCTGATTTCGCGCTCTTCGTCCGCCGGAGGCGAAGCAAGCACCCACGCGCGCGCGCCTTCGCCCAGGCTGGCGCGCTGGCGATCGCCCACGCGCACGCGCGCTTGGGAGGCTTCGACGCTCAATTCCAACGGCCGCGCCAGGTCTTGCGGCAAGTCTAGGCGCTGAGCTGGGAAGAGCCTTGGGTCCAGCTGCGCGCCCGAGGCCAAATTTGCGATGCGCACTTGGCAAGGACCACTTTGCACGTCGCGAAACTCGAATGCGCCATCGGCGCCTACCAGCGTGCTGGCTTGCAAGCGCACCAATCGCGCGCCGTCAAATGCGAGGCGTACCCCGCACGCAGCCAAGGCGGACTGACTTTCCAGGGCCTGGAATTCGACGCGCGCCCCCGCGGCGTGGTCGCTACCCACGCGTGCCAGGCCGCGCAACATGGGCTGGCTTTCGAGCTGGATTTGCAAGGCGGTGGACGATCCAGCCGGTCCCAAGCGCGCGCTTGCGATGGCGCCGCTTTCGGATGCCGCCACCAAGAACAATTCCTGCGCCGGGGGAACGCGCAAGGCAAAGCTCCCGTCGGCTTCGCAAAGGGCCTCGTCCAGCGCGGGGCCGAGAGGACGCCCGCCCTCAACGCGCAGCGCGGCCACGCGCGCCATGTTCAGGGCCGAGCCGTGTTCCAGCACCACACCCGACACCACGCGCGCCGGTTCGAGCCGCAGCACACGTTCGCTGGTCGCCGTCGTCGCGGCCGCGCCGGTCAGCTCGGTCACTTCGACGCGCGTGCGGGCGGGCAGAAAATGCGCATGGTCAGCGCCCAAATCGAGCGCGTAGGCGCCGCCGCGCGCAGCTTGCAGTGCCAGCAACGGTCCCACGTCGAGCTCGAAGCGGCCATCGACACCGGCCCAGGTGGAGAGTTCGGTCGCGGCCAGCTCGCGTTCGCGGGCCAAGGCTTTGGCCCACACACGCGTGCGTCCGGCGACGGGCGCCACGGCAAACTCGACGCGGCCGCGCAGCCAAGGTCCTGCCGGTCGTGGGACTTCCAGCACGCTGAGCGCCGGTGCGTCGCGTATCGACGGAGGCGCGGCCGCGCTGCGCTGCACGGCTTGCGAGCGCTCGACGATGTCCGGCGCGCCGGCCGAAACGTTGAGCGCCAAACTTTCCGGCTGCTCGAGCGGGCGCTCGCGACTTGCGTGCCAGGCCCAACCGGCCAAGGCAGCGGCCGCGACCACGGACAATAGCTTTCCGGCCAGGGGCGCGAGCGTGCTGACCGCGGTGCTGCTAGTTGCCGGCGACGGGCCCGCGGAAGCCGGCGCGCTCGGCACCGGTGAAGTTGGCGCCGCCGGTTGTGCCGGCGCCATGCTGCGGCCGGCGTGGGCCATGACGATCGCGCGCACATCCGCCAATCCGCGCACGGAAGTCGTTCGCAGGGCGGCAGCCGCGTAGCTCGTCGGCAGGGCTTTGCGCAACAGTTCCAGGCCGCGGTAAAGCTGCATGCGCACGGTGCCGGGTGCGCGCTCCAAGGCGCGCGCGATTTCACTGGGCGACTCACCGTGTTGCAGATTCCTGCGCAGCACATCGCCATACATGGGCGGCAAGCCCGCTAGGAGCTCGCCCAAGCGCTCGCTGAGCTCTTCAAAGGCGGCTTCGTCGGCCGGGTCGCTGCTGCGCTCCTCGCCAACTCGCCAAGGCTCCAGCGCCCGGCGTTCGCGCCGACGCGCCATGGCCGCCTGGCGCACCAAGATGCCGATCAGCCAAGGTTCCAGCGGCCGGGCCGAGTCCCAACTGGCGGCGCGGTCGATGGCGGTCAGAAACGTGGCCTGCAGCGCATCCTCGGCGGTGTCCATCTCGCGCACCAGGTGCAGCGCCAGACGCAGCAGGTCCGGGCTGGTGCGGTCGAAAACTTCCGCCAGCGCCGAACTCTCCCCGCGCTGGCGAAAGCGCTCGAACAGGCTCTCCAGACTTGCTTGGGCCATCCAGGACTAGCTTTGCACGGGCGCCCCAAAGCGCCACGCGAAAGGCCCGGATTGTCGTTGCCGGCCGAGATTTGCGGCCGGCAGGGGGCTTTAGGGCAGGAGCGTGAATTCCAATCCGCTGCTCAAGCCCGCTGCGAAGGCGGCCGGCGGATCGCGGAACCAGATCTGGCTGTCGACCACTGTTCCGGGAACGAGCTGCGCGCCGCCGGAGGGATGGGCCAAGTAATCGTTCAGCGTGTAAACCAGGCTGCCACTGCATAGGGCGGCGCTGGCCGAGAAGTGAACTGGCAAGCGATACAGCGGTGCGGCCACGCACAGCGTGCCGCCCAGGAACGGCAGATTGTCCTGACCCGTCGTTCCGAACAGGAGCAAGCCGTTCTTGCCAGGTTCGAGGGCTGTGCCGAAGACGATAAAAGAGTCTGCTGCCGAAACGCTGGGCGTGCCGACCGCGACCATGCTCGGCTCGCATCCATTGGTGCTCGGCAGCGCACTGCAGTAATTTGCGCCCGCCGCCGAGGGCTGCACCCAGCGCATCAAGAATGGATCGGTGTAGCCCACGTGGCTTGCGCCCACTGCGCCATACGTTTCGCCAGCCAGCAGCAGGCCACCTTCCAACGTCGCGGCCGCGCTGTTGAAGTTCACGTACACTTGGTGCTCGACGGCGAAGTCCACGAAGTTCAGGAGTTGCCCAGCGCTATCGATGTGCCGCAGCCAACTATTGAGCTGCACTCCATCCGTGCCCGTCAAGTACACGCCGCCGCTGCCGTCGGCAGCGATCGCTCCGGCCTGGTCAGCCGCACTCGTGCCGAATTGCTCGGCCCAATTCAGATTCCCCAAGCCGTCGAAACTGCCCAGCCACACGTCCAATTCGCCGTGGTTCGTCCCTACGAGCGAACCGAAAGTCTCGCCCGTGACGTAGACGCCCCCGGAAGGGTTGGGTGCGAGGCCACGCGCGCGATCCAACTCGTTCGTGCCGACGTGCTTGATCCAAAGCAGATCGCCGTTTGCCGCAAATCGCGCCAACCAAGCGTCCAGCGTGCCGAAGGCTTGGCCACCCAGATCTCCGAAAGTTTCTCCGGCTACGTACACTCCGCCGGCGCCATCCGGTGCCGCGGCGCGCGCCCAATCGAACTGGGGGATCGTGCTGCCCAATTGACGAATCCACAAGTTGTTGCCCGCGCCGTCAAAGCGAGCCACGAAGAACCCAGGGCCGCTGGTGGTGCCCGTGCCGGTCAAGTACACGCCGCCTTGACCGTCTTCGGCGGCTCCCAGCGCCTGCTCCCAGTTCGGAGTCCCTAGCTGCTTGCTCCAAAGCTGGGTACCGCTGGCGTCAAAGCGCGCCAGCCACAGGTCCGTATTTCCAAAACCAGGCCCTCCTAGGCTTCCCATGGAAGAGCCCGCGGCGAACACGCCACCGGAACCGTCGCTGGCCATGGCCTCGGCCTCATCGTTGAATGGCGTGCCGAATTGCTTCAGGAACACCTGCGAACCAAGGGCGTCATAGCGCGCGATCCAGATGTCCGACCCGCCCGGATTCACGACCCCGCCCAATTCGCCTGTAGTAGACCCGCAAAAAAAGGCGCCCCCTAGGCCGTCGGGCGCTACGCCTCTTTGCGCGTC
>JAKFYL010000067.1 GCA_021730845.1 Planctomycetota bacterium
GCGATCATCGCCGTGCTGGAGGACCTGGCCGCGAAGCAGAGCCAAACGGCGCTGCTGGGAATCTTCACGCGCGCGGAAGAAACCGGTTTCGTCGGCTGCCAAGGGCTGTTGCGAGGAGCGCACGAGTTGGCCGCAACGTGCGTCGTGGGGCTGGAGTGTTCGCCCGCGAGGGTAACGGCCAAAGTCGGCGCGGGCGTGGTGCTGCGCGTGGGCGACGCGGCGTCGGTTTTCGATCCACACGCGACGCATGTGCTTCAAGATTGCGCACGCGCCTTGCAACGCGAGCGCCCGGGCTTTCGTTTTCAGCGCGCCCTGATGGATGGTGGGCGCTGTGAATCCACGGCCTACAACCTATGGGGCGTGCGTGCGGCGGGATTGTGCCTGGCCCTGGGCAACTACCACAACTGTGGCCATGGAAACCAGATCGCAGCCGAATACGTGGACTGGAACGACTTCGAGGACTTGATCGCGTTGCTGAGCGCCTGCGCGGAGCGCTTCGAGCACGCCAGTCCTCAAGAGGCCGCAAAGCAGCGCTTGCAGCGCGTATGGGAAAGCGAGTCGGCTCTGCTCCGGTCCTCGGCGGAGCGCATCCGCTCCCAATTTCCACAAGCGAGGTTCCCGTGAGCGAGGATACCGCCCCGCAGGCAGGCACTCAGCCGGCCAAGAAGTCCGCTTGGCGCACCGGTTGCGCCATCGGCTGTGCGCTGTTCGCGTTCGTCACGTTCGTATGCGTGCTGCTCGGGCTGCGCTGGTTCGCGAAGTCCTCGGATCGAGGTCATCAGTTGGAGCAGCTTGCGCACTACTTGCCCCACGATCCGATTCCGGCGCACTACGCGGTCAAGGGATTCAAAGTCCCTTTCAATCCGGTGCGCACCTGGATGTTCGATAGTAGTCCAGTCGCCGGGCAGAAACCCGGGATCCACGCCGTGCTGTTGCACGCCAGTGGTCAAGCCGCGCTGGCGTTCCGCGATGAGTTGCGTTCCAGCACGACAACCAAGTCGGACACCATCAAAGGCACATTGTCCCTGCAAGGACGCGAACTGGTTTGCTATCGCTTGGGCCGTTGGAAGCCGGGCGCGGAGGGCAGCGAGGCCGCGAAACAGACCGCGCCTATTCCGGCCGGGGAAGCCGGGGCCGACGCGCCGGAAAGCGACACCGAGCCGGGTGACAAGGGCGCTGAGTCGAATGGCGAGCAGGACGGGAAAATGGCCTTTGGGCTGGAGAAATTCCTCGAAGCCGGAGCGACGGTGGCCATCGTCGAATTGTCGCGCGAAGGCAGCGGAGAACTCTTGTTGGCGATACTCTTGATGAGCGGGAGCGATGATCCCAATCCCGAGGAGTTCGACCGCCAGATGGTCGAATTCCTGACTCCATTCCACATTGGCCCCCAGCGCAACGAGGACGACCCGTGAGTTCATCGACTGCCACCGTGGCCGC
Source organism: Planctomycetota bacterium (assembly GCA_021730845.1). GTDB lineage: Bacteria > Planctomycetota > UBA1135 > UBA1135 > JAKFYL01. The sequence goes on from JAKFYL010000067.1 coordinate 1,438, forward strand.
GGAGGCGACTGCAGGCCCTGCGGTCAAGCGCAGTTCGCCGGTTTGGGTCGGCTTCTTGCTGTTGCTTCTGTTTTGGGCCTGGACCGCTCTCGCTCGGCCGGGCACGCGACCTGCCGAGCCGCTCGAACTGCTTGCCGCGTGCTTCGAGATTTCCGAGCTGCCGGAGTCCTGGCACGCGACGATCGCGCGCGAAATGCGGGACCAAAGCAGCATGGTGGTCTTGACCCGCACCTTGGCCGAACCGGAGGCGCCGCGAGCGGAAGTGCCCAAGTCCCGCGAGCAATCCGGCGACCAGTCCGGGCAGCCGCGTTTCGATTGGGATCGGTTGCCCATGGGCATGCCGGGCAGCGAGCCGGTCGAAATCGTGCTGGTCCAGTATCCGCAAGGGCGCGGCAAGCGCGAGATCGAGCGCATGTTCCAAGGCGCTGGAGCCCAGGAAGATTCCTATACCGGCGGCCCGCAAATGGGAGGCCCTGATTCTTCGCACATCGGCGACAATGGCGGCAAGCGCGTATTGGAGCGCGGTGTCTTGTACTGGGGTGATTACGCCGCGCCGTTCGCGCTCGAACGCGAGTACGAGGCCGGCGGCACGTTTCGAGACTTCGTGCGCGTCAATCTCAGCGGCAAGAACGCGCCGAAGCTGCTGGTGGCGCGTTGGGCCAGAGGGTCACCTGCCGCCAAGTCCAAGCTGCAAGCATGGCTAACGAAATTTCCGCCGCGCATGACCGCTGCGTACCACGACCCGACCACGCCAGAACGCTAGGCGCCGGGCGAAGTCGGAAGCGCCGCGGCGAGCACCTGGGAGAGGTGCAGCACCTGCGCTTGGCTGGCGTGGCGCGCAAGGCCGCAGTGCCACTGCAATTGGCAGCCAGGATTGGCAGTGACCAGCACGCTGGCGCCGGTGGCTTGGAAGGCGATCCACTTGCGCTCGAAAATGGCCTGGCTGTCGGCCGGCCGCAGCAGCGAGTAGATGCCGGCCGAACCGCAGCAATCCTCGCTGCCCTCCAACTCGACGCGTTGCAGTCCGTGCACACGATCCAGCAGTTGGCGCGGGGGAGTGCGCACGCCTTGGCCATGGCACAGGTGGCAAGCATCGTCGTAAGTCACGCGGCCAACCCCAGCAGCGACCTCCAAGCGCACCTGGGCCGGCAATTCGCGCGCTACGAATTCGGAAAAGTCTGCAACCCGCCGCGCGAAATTGCTGGCCCGTTTGGACCAAACCGGGTCGTCTTCGAGCAGCTTGCCGTAGGCTTTCATGTGCGCGCTGCAGCCGGCGCTGGGAACCACGATTGGTGTGGAGTCTCCAGCCAGAGCGTCGAGCCGCTCGATCGTCTGCGTGGCCAACTCGCGCGCTCGCTTCAAGTCGCCATTGTGGGCGTGGAGCGCGCCGCAACATGCGTGCGACGAACTGGTCAACACTCGCCGCCCGCAGGCCTCGAGCACTTGCGCGGACGCCCGGGTGGCCGCGGCGAACAACTCGGGCATGACGCATCCTTCGAGCAGCACTGCCGCTGGGCGCTCGCCAGCCGTTGTTTCGGGACGGCTGAGCCAGCGTCGGCGCTCGCGCCACGTGGGTACCTTGGGAAAGTGCGCCAGCGATCCTGCCGCACGCGGCAAGCAGCGCGCTGCCAGGCGCGCTAGGCCCGTGCGCTGCGCTACGAACAGCAGGTCCATGGCGCGCGCGGTCCACCAGCGGCTGGGCAGCACGACGCCCAAGCCCAGCCAACGAGCCAAGCGCACCAGGATCGTGCGTGCGTGCGCGCGCTCGCTCGAATCGCGCGCGACCTCCATCATTTCGCCGAAGCGCACTCCGGCGGGGCAAACGCTTTCGCAGTGTCGGCACACCAGGCAGAAATCCAACTCCTCGCGATAGGTTGGATCGTTGGCGGGCAAGGCGCCTTCGGCGACCGCGCGCATCATGTAAATGCGCCCGCGCGGGCTGGAGGACTCTGCTCCGGTGAGTTGGTAGGTGGGGCAAGTTCTCAGGCACAGGCCACAGTGAATGCAGTCAAGGCTTGCGGCGTAGTCGACCAGAGATTGGGGGTCCATGGAGAATGTCAATTCCAGGGCGCGAACACGCCGTTCGGATCGAGTGCCGTTTGGATCTTGCGCGAGAGCTTCAACGCGGGGCTTTGTTCGCCGTCCTTTGTGGGAGCAAAGTCCGGGCTCAGTTTGGCGCGGCGCAAGACCAAGCTCGCGGAAAGCAAGTCCAAGCGCGAGCGCAGCGCGGCGAGTGCAGCGGCCGGGTCGCGTCCTGCGTTGCTGAGCACTTGGAATTCGATGGCCGCAAGGCCCGGTTCCATGCGCACGGGCGAAGCCAACTCATGCGCCCGGAGCCACGCCTCGACTTCCGCCCACACGCGCGGCAAGCTCGAGGGCGTACAAGTCGCGAGCGCTCCGATTTGTCCTGCGGCACACACGTCCTGGTCGCGCAGAGCCGCGCTGCGCTGGCGCGCCGGTTCGCCCTGGAGGACCGTGGCCGCGGGCCAGGCGCGCAGCGCGAGTTCGACTTCGTGCCGCACCCCGGCGGCCGCGCCGAACAGTCGCAACGAGAGCCGCCACGGGCCAGCCGAGCCAGCTTCCTGGCTGCGCGTGGCCACTAGCGACACCGCTTTGATCGGCAATTCCAACAGCGCGCGGCTCATGTGCAACGTGCTGCTTGCTTCCGGCGCGAGCGCTTCCAACACGGCTTCACTTTCGGGCTCCGGCGCCAAGCGCAAGGCCACCTGCAAGATGATGCACAGGCGGCCGCGCGAGCCGCAGTACAGCCGGTGCAGGTCGTAGCCCGTGACATTCTTGACCAGTTGTCCGCCGCACTGGACCACGCGGCCGTCGCCAAGCATCACGCGCGCGCCCAGGATTTGGTTGCGCAAAGGTCCAAAGCGCAGCCGGTCCGCACCCGAAACACCCAAGGCGACCGTTCCGCCCAAGGTCGTGCGCTCTGGATGGGCGCCATCCGGCGACAGAAAATGCCCGTGCGCCCGCGCACTCGCGCGCAGATCCTCCAGGCGCGTTCCCGCCCAAGCCGAAATCGTGCCATCGGCCGGAACGTGGGCCACGATCCCGCGTAAGCGCTGCGTCGAGACCAGCAGGTGCACGGCGCCGGGCGGAGGATGCCAAGCCAGGCGCGTGCCCAGGCCGCAGGGCAGGATGGTCGCGCGCCGCTGGCGCGCAAGATGCACGACCTCCGCGAGCTCTTCGATCGAGCCAGGAGCGATCACGGGCGCGGCTTCGAGAACACCGCGCCAAGCGCCCCAATGGGCGCGCACGCTGGGATCGAATTCGACGCTAGGTTCCGGCCCGAATTGCTCGCGCAAACTGGCCTCGAGGGCGGAGTTCACGATTGGTCCTCGGTGCTCGCGTGGGGCCGGGCTTGGCGTGTTTCGCGGCAGGCGCGCACGGGGATGATCTTGCCTGGGTTCATGCGCCGGTTCGGATCCCAAGCGTCGCGCACGTCGCACATGACGGCCAAGTCGTCGCTCGAGAACAGCCAATCCATGGCGGCTTGCTTTTCCAGGCCGACGCCGTGTTCGCCCGAAAGCGAGCCGCCGGCCTCGATGCACAAACGCATGATCTCGTCGCCGGCGGCCAAGACGCGCTCCACTTCGTCGGCGTCGCGC
>JAKFYL010000372.1 GCA_021730845.1 Planctomycetota bacterium
TCCGGGACGTCCCGGCCAGGGCTCCACCCCGCCTGTGGAGGTGCTCCAGGGCTGTATCGAGCGCGTCACCTTCCATCGGCCCGAGAACCTCTACTCGGTGCTTAAGATCGACCCGGAAGAGGGTTACGACGATCCGGCTACGCCGTCGCTGTTCCGCCAAACGCGCGTGGCGGCAGTCGGCCCTATGGACCAGCCCAGGCAAGGGCAGCGCGTGCGCCTGTTCGGTCATTGGAGCGCCCACCGTGTCCACGGCAGGCAGTTCGAATTCTCGGAATACGAGTTCGTGGCCCCGACGGACGGCGAGGGGGTGCAGCGCTACTTGGCTTCCGGTGCCTTCGAAGGCGTAGGCGAGACCTTGGCTGCACGCATCGTTGCCAAACTCGGCGCCAAGGCCCTGGAGCTGATTCGCGCCAATCCGCACGTGCTCGATGGCGTGCGCGGAGTCCGGCCGCGCGTGCGCGACAACCTAGCCCAGGCCCTGGCCGTGGAGTTCGCGTCGCACCGGGCGCTTGCATTCCTGCGCGGAGTGGGCCTTGGCCCAAGGCAAGCCAGTGCCATCTTGCGTCGCTTCGGCTCGGACTCCGAATCCATCTTGCGCACGGACCCCTACCGCGTCGCAGGCACGGTGCCAGGCATCGGCTTTGGCATCGCCGACCGCATCGCGCTCGAACTGGGGCTGGCGCCCGACGGACCGCAGCGCGCGCGTGCGGGCCTAGAACACGTGCTCACCGAAGCGGCTGGCGAGGGGCACGTGTACCAGACCGACGAGCGCTTGTTCGCCGCCACGTGCGAGCGCCTGGGCGTGGAGCTTTCGCGGGAGAAGCTCGAGAGCGGTCTGGCCGAATTGGCGGCCTCGGGATCGGTTGTCATCGAGCATCTGGCGGCACCCGCGCGCGCCATCTATTTGCCTTACTTGGCCGCGAGCGAACAGGGGCTGGCCTCCAGCGTGGCGCGGCTGCTGCACGCGGGCCGGCCGGTAGCCATCGCCGATCGGGAGCAGCTCTTGCGCGCGGAACAGGGCGCCGGCTGGGAACTCGACGAGAGCCAGCGCACAGCGGTATTGGGGCTCTTACGCGAAGGCGTGTCCGTGCTCACGGGCGGTCCAGGGGTGGGCAAGACCACGATCGTGCGCTTGCTGGTGCTTCTGGCCGAACATCGCGGCGCCAAGGTGCTGCTCGCATCCCCCACCGGACGCGCGGCCAAGCGCCTATCCGAGGCCACCGGCCGGCCGGCTTCCACGATTCACCGCCTGCTCGAGTTCGACCCCGAGCTCGGTGGCTTTCGCCGCGGCACCGACCAGCCGCTGGAGTGCGATCTGCTGGTGATCGACGAGGTCTCGATGCTCGATGTGGTGCTCGCGCACCACCTGTTCAAGGCCATCAAGCCGCCGACGCGCGTGGTGCTGGTGGGCGACCAGGATCAGTTGCCCTCGGTCGCGCCGGGCAACGTGCTCAAGGACTTGTTGCAAGTAGAAAACGTTCCGCGCTACTTGCTGACCACGATCTATCGCCAAGCGGCCGGCAGCCGCATCGTCTCCAACGCGCACCGCATCCTGCGCGGCGAATTGCCTGTGTTCCCCGCGCGCGGTGAGATCGAGTCCGATTGCTTCTTCTTCGTGGAAGAGGATCCGATCAAGGTCGGGCAGCGCACCGTGGAGGTCGCGACGCAGCGCATCCCCCAGCGCTTTGGAATGCGCTGGGAAAACGACGTGCAGGTCATCGCGCCGATGTACCGCGGCGACGCGGGCGTCGACGCGCTGAACGAGCGCATGCTGGCCCTGCTGCCTGCGGAAGGCGGCCTGGAATGGGGCGACCGGCTGTGGCGCCTTGGCGAAAGGGTGATCCAGACCCGCAACGACTACGAAAAGGAAGTTTTCAACGGAGACATGGGCCGCATCGTCTCGGCCGGCCCGGAGGGCCTGCGCGTGGCCTTCCCTGAGCAGGAAGTGCACTATGCGCTGGATGAGCTCAACGACCTCCAGCCGGCGTTTGCGGTGACCGTACATCGGTCCCAGGGCTCGGAATACCCTGCCGTGGTCATGCCCCTGTCCACCCAGCACTTCCTGCTGCTCCAGCGCAACCTGCTGTACACCGGGGTCACGCGGGCCCGGAAATTGCTAGTCTTCGTAGGCTCCCAGCGGGCCCTCCACCTGGCTGTCGAACGTGCCGAACAGGCGCAAAGACAGACCGGGCTGGCAGCCCGCCTGAAACGAGCCCTTACCTAAAGGAGCGCGACGCAGCGTTCGCCGCTCGAAATCACCGACTCTTCCACCTAACCCGAAATGAACATTCGTCGAGCCAGCATCGCCGTTGCACTCTTGCCGCTTGCCCTCGCCCTGCACCCGCGGGCGGACAAACTGAGCTTTCAACCCGCCGCCAACTCCTCCGTCGCGCGCGAATACGAGATCGCGGCCAACATCGACCAGGTCGACGTATCCGTAAGCCTCAATGGCGCCGACATGAGCGAGAACCTGCCGGGCGACCTGTCCATCTCGTTCAAGCTCGGCGCAAGCGTTGCCAACAACTTCATCGAATCGCGCGACGGCAAGCCCATCGATTTGATCCGCAGCTTCAGCAAGCTGGTCGTGGAGTACGACGCCTTCGAGAAAACCGGCTCGGAGTCGGTGGAAGAGCTGGAAGGCAAGCAGGTGCGCTACAAGTGGAACGGCGAAACCAACGAGTACGACAAGTCGTTCCACGAGAGCGAAGGTGACGAGAAGTTCCTGAAGGCTCTGACGGCCGACATGGACCTGACCCAGATCCTGCCCACCAAGGAGGTGTCGGTCGGCGACACCTGGACGATCACCGGCGAGGGCCTCAACGCGATTATGTCCTTTGGTTTGGACACCACCCAAATGGACAACTCGGAGGGGGAAGAGGCCGAGATGATGGCCATGATCGAGGAATTGCTGCAGCCGCAGATCGACAAGATGACCCAGTCCTTGACCGCGACCTGCACCTACAAGGGTAAGCGTCAAGTAGACGAGCGAGACTGCGCGGAGATCGAATTGACCTACGACGGCGGCGGCACGCTGGACATGGCTGCGGTCATTCGCCAGGTCGCGGAGAAGCAAATTCCCCCGGAAGTCGAAGTCAAGCTGGACATCGGCACGGCCACGGTTGCGGTCAAACTCAAGGGCACGGGCACGCTGCTGTGGGACCACGGCGCGGGCCTGATGCACGCCTTCGACATGAATTGCGACCTTGGCACCAAGATCGACTTCCAGATGTCCGCGGATGCCATGGGGCAAACCCAGGACGTCGACGCGCAGGTCGACGCCTCGGGCGTGATCACCTGGAAGGCCAGCAAGGCCCAGTAGCTTCAGCGCTGCGCATCCCCGCGCAGAAATCTAAGCCGGTCCCGGTTCGCTCGCGAACTGGGGCCGGCTTTTGTTTTCTACGAGGGCTGCGCCGGTTCCGGCCCCGACCGTTCGGCCGCATCGCGTGCGGCCTTGACCGGGAAGTAGCGCCGGCCTAGCAAGCTGGGCGGCAGACAAACCATCTCCCGGGCCGCCGCGGGATCATCATGGGCGTAGCGATAGCCCGCACCGTAGCCAGCGGCTTTCATCAACGCCGTGGGCGCGTTGCGCAGGTGCAACGGCACCGGTTCGGCCGCGGTGCGCTGCACGTCCGCCAGCGCCTGTCCCAGCGCCACGTACACGGCATTCGACTTGCGCGCTCGCGCCAAGTACGTCGCAGCCAGCCCCAGGGCCAGATCGCCCTCGGGTTCGCCCAGGCGCTCGAACGTCTCCGCGGCGTCCAGCGCGACGCGCAGCGCGAAAGGGTCAGCGAGGCCAATGTCCTCGGCCGCCATGCGAATCAGCCGCCGCGCGATGAAGCGCCGGTCTTCGCCGGCGAACAACAAGCGCGCAAGCCAATACAAGGTCGCGTTTTCGTCGCTGTTGCGCACGCTCTTGTGCAGCGCGCTGATCAAGTCGTAGTGCGCTTCGCCGGACTTGTCGTGGGCCACCACCTTGCGCTGCAGGGCCTGGGCCAAGATGCCGGCGTCGATGGTGCCCGCGCCTGCCGCCAGCTTCGCGGCGCTCTCCAGCGTATTGAGCGCGCGCCGAGCGTCGCCATCGGCGGAATGCGCGATCGCGGCCAGAGTTTCGACATCGGCCTGCACACGGCCGCCGAGGCCGCGCTCGGGATCGCGCAGCGCGGTTTGGAGCAGTTCCACCATCGTGGGCGGATCTAGCGGCTGAAGGATCACCACCCTGGCGCGCGACAGCAGCGCGGAATTCAGCGCAAAGGAGGGATTCTCGGTGGTCGCGCCCACCAGCAAGATGTCCCCTTTCTCGACGAACGGCAGGAATGCGTCCTGTTGGGCCGTGTTGAAGCGATGGATCTCATCGACGAACAGCAGCGTGCGCGCGGAGCTGCGCTCGCGTTCCTCGCGGGCGCGGGTCATGACTTCGCGCACTTCCTTGATCCCCGAAAGCACGGCCGAAAACGGCACGAAACGCAGGCCGCTGGCACGGGCAAGCAGCAAGGCCAGCGTGGTCTTGCCGCTGCCTGGCGGTCCCCACAGGATCCAGCTTTGCGAAATGTCTCCGCCGAGCGCCGCTTCCAAGATGCGCCCGCTGCCGACGAGATGGCTTTGACCTAGAAACTCGTCCAGGTTGCGCGGACGCATGCGCTCGGCCAGCGGACTGGAGCGATCGACCGGCGCATCAGCGCCGGACTTTTCGCCGTGGTTCTCGGGGTCGCCGAACAGGCCCTTGGAACTCATCGGGGCTGGGCCCTCCCGGCGGCGAACAGCAGCAAGGAAGCAGCCACGGTTACGTTCAGCGACTCCACGCCGCCGCGCATGGGAATCGAGGTGCGCGCGTGGGGCACGGGCAGGGCCTGCATGTGGCCCGTTTCGGACCCCACCCACAGAGCGATGCTACCGGACCAGTCGAATGTCGCGTAGGGAATGTCGCCGCGCGTGGCGGCGATCACATGTCGGAAGCCCAGCGCACCCAGACCTGTCGCCGCATCTTTGGCCTGGTCGAACACCACCACGGGCAAGCGCAGCAAACTGCCCATCGACCCGCGCAGGGCTT